>QMPQ01000007.1 GCA_003648635.1 Bacteroidota bacterium
GCCTCCTCATCTGTAAAGCCCAGGTTATCGAACATCTGTTTCTGCAGTCCCTCGTCATGGATCCGGATGGAACCACCACCGATCTCCACCCCATTGATCACCAGGTCGTATGCCTTGGCGCGTACCTTTCCCGGATCGGTCCGGAACAGCTCCATGTCCTCTTCGTAGGGACTGGTAAAGGGATGGTGCATGGCATGGAAGCGTTTGGTCTCCTCGTCCCACTCAAGTAGCGGGAAGTCCACCACCCATAATGGTTTAAATACACTGGGATCGCGCAATTCCAATCTGTTGCCCATCTCCAGCCTAAGCTCACTCAATGCTTTCAGGGTAAGTTCATGGTCACCTGCCAGTACCAGGATCAGATCACCAGGCTTGGCGCCAAACAATGCTACCCACTCCTTGAGGGCGGCTTCATCGTAAAATTTATCGGCCGAGGACTTCAGGGTTCCGTCCTCGTTGTATTTTACATAGACCAGTCCCTTCATCCCTATCTGAGGTCGCTTTACCCAATCGGTCAAAGCATCCAGTTGCTTGCGGCTATACCCGGCACATCCTTCAGCACAGATTCCACCCACATACTCGACCGAGTCAAATACCTGAAATCCCTTCCCTTTCACCAGGTCCGACATTTCGCTGAGCTCCATACCAAAACGGATATCGGGCTTGTCGTTTCCAAAGCGGCTCATGGCCTCTGTGTAGGGCATCTTTATGAACTCTCCCTCAATTTCCACCTCCTTGATGGAGCGGAACAGGTACCTGGTTAATCCTTCAAATGCATGGAGCACATCGTCGCGTTCCACAAAGGACATCTCGCAATCGATCTGGGTGAACTCGGGCTGACGGTCGGCCCGAAGGTCCTCGTCCCTGAAGCACTTTACGATCTGAAAATATTTATCAAAACCCGCCACCATCAGCAGCTGCTTAAAGGTCTGTGGTGACTGTGGAAGGGCATAAAACTCCCCAGGATTCATACGGGAAGGCACCACAAAGTCCCTGGCCCCTTCCGGGGTGGACTTGATCAGTACAGGGGTCTCCACCTCCAGGAATCCTTCTTCGCTCAAATACTTCCTGATCTCAATGGCCATGCGGTGCCTCAGTTGCAGGTTTTCACGAACCACCTTCCGGCGCAGGTCGAGGTAACGGTATTTCATACGAAGGTCATCTCCCCCGTCTGTATTCTCTTCAATGGTAAAAGGGGGTGTTTCTGAACTATTCAGGACCTCCAGTTTCCCCACCAAAATCTCAATCTCCCCGGTGGGAATCTGCGGATTCTTATTGCTTCGCTCGGCCACCTTTCCTGACGCCTTTACAACAAATTCTCTTCCCAGTTTACGCGCTTCCTGACACAAAGCAGGGTTGGTCTCCACATTAAACACCAGCTGGGTAATCCCATAGCGATCGCGCAGGTCCACAAAGGTCATCCCACCCAGGTCCCTGGACTTCTGAACCCAGCCTGAGAGCATCACTTCCTCACCAACATTCTTCATATTCAACTCTCCGCAATTGTGTGTCCTGTACATAAGATTCTATTTTTGTAACTTTATTGAGCTGCAAATTTAGCAACTTTTTAAAGGAAATAGTAAGAAAGCTTATCTATCATGGTATACCCCGTACTCTCCGATGAATATTTTATGAATGAGGCACTTAAGGAAGCTCACAAGGCCATGGACATGGAAGAGGTGCCGGTGGGAGCAGTAGTGGTGAATCAGAACAGGATCATTGCCAGGGCGCATAACATGACCCAGCAATTGAATGATGTGACCGCCCATGCAGAAATGATTGCTATTACCTCAGCCGCCAACTACCTTGGTGCCAAATATCTTACAGAGTGCACCCTCTATGTTACTCTGGAGCCCTGTGTGATGTGTGCCGCCGCCCTGAAATGGGCCCAACTGGGCAGCCTGGTTTTTGCAGCCTCCGATCCAAAGGAGGGTTTTTCCCATCTGAAAGAGAAGATTCTTCATAAAAAAACGGTCGTGCTTCCGGGCATGCTGGAAGAAGAGGCATCCCTCCTGCTTAAGCAGTTTTTCCTGAAACGTCGCGACTCGAAAAACTAGATGCCTGCCACCGGTTCAGCTTCTTTTTGAAAATAGAGAGAGCTGTAGTATTCTATGTAATCGAGCAGTCTCTCTCTGTACTCCTCCAATCCAAGCTCTTCCTCATCACAGATCAAATAAGACATATCGGCCCGCCTGAAAGCAAAGTGCCGGGCGCGGTCCTGCCTGTGAAAGAACTCTTTATCATCGGTCGACATTCCTTTGGGAAGTCTGGTACGTTCCCAAATGCTTACCAGCTCGCTGTACACTTTCTCTCGTTCCCGCAGGTTGCTCTCAATAATTTGAACTGCTTTCTCCAGGGACCCCAGGGCCGCTTCATGATTCCGAAAGCGCTGATTATGGGCTTCCTTGATGCTTCGCTCAAGTTCTGAAAGTGTCAGGTAGGTATTGCAGCTATGGTTTACCAGTTGAACGATGGAAGAGAAGATCTCCAGATCATAGCTGTTCCGGATACCAGCCGACTGATTTGCCCGGATGATTTCCATGGCACGTTCCATATGTTTGATCTGCTTCCGGGATTCATCAATTTTCTCAGCATACTCGCGATTCCAGAATTCATCATACTCCAGGTTGTCACCGCGAGGCAGATCAGGCAGATGCGTCTTGCCGATATCGCCATAGTGCCAGACCCTGCGTTCAAAAGATTTATAATAGAAATAGGCTGCCTTATTAAGCAATAGGAACAGTTCCTTCATATCACTGGACCTATCCCCGTAATAGTTCAGGAAAAACTTGTTACTAAACTCCTCCGCTGATGGATTGGCACCGCTCCAGGACCATTCGGCCGAGTTGATAAAACTCATCATCCAGACTTGATTATGCAGCCCTGAATCATCCCATGAGGTGTTGATCATACCATCAAAATATCCTGATACTGCCGCCCGGGAGACCTCCTTATGGGATCTTTGCAATGAGTTTTCAGCCTCATGTTCATTCTCTCCTTCCCCTCTAAGTTTGTAAAAGTAGGGAAGGAAAAGCGGTTCAATGCCCGGGTTGGGATCATAGGTGAAAATTTCGTAGCCTGCCTCACTTGCTTCCCTGGCATAGGTGAAGTCATCACTCTCATACTTGTAATCCTCCATCAATACCAGTCCCTCCAGCGGCTCTTTACCCCTGGCAGGCGAATCACTATGTGCCCAGCCCATGGGCCTTTCCCAGGCCATTACTGTTCTGCCTAAAGCCTGCAGGGGTGCTCCGGCCTGTTTGATAAACTGGTGATAGAGTCCGCTTTTTCCAATTTCCTCAGATTTTTGCTGGCAGAGCTCACACAGACCCAATTCATAGGTCTCATCGGAGCCGATGTGGATGTATTCCGAACCGGGAGTAGCCTCTATGGCATCTTTCCAGAGATCCCAGAGCAAGTCATAACTTCCCTCTTTCAGCGGGCAGAACTCCCAGTTGGAGGCCTCGATCTCACGAAGGTGACTATGTTGTGGCCACTTCAGGATGTAGCTCACATGTCCAAGCCCCTGAACCAGGGGTACCAATTGCACATGGTATTTCTTTGCATAGTGTGTGATTTCCTGCATCTCTTCCATGGTGAAGGCTCCCGGAGCCCCAATCTCGGGATGGCTGGGGTAGAGGAATTTGTCCTCCCATTCCCAGACCAGCATATTGATCTTATACCTGGCCAGATCCCGGATGAAGCCTTCGACATATTCGCGCTTGTCCTGGTGATGCTTGGTATCGTAGTGACAGGCCCGCTGCGGAATATCTGGCCAGTCGGTAATTCTCATTCCGGGAATATAGGATCCCGCCTCGCCTGCTTTCAGGATCTGCAGCAAAGTCTGGGTACCATAAAAAAGGCCAGCATCCCCCATAGCCCTGATGGTCAATTGATCCTTATTTACGAGCATTTCATATCCCTGGAGGGCTGTCTTTTCCGGGAGTGAAGTGATTTTTTCAGAAACTCCATCATGGGTCAATCGGATGGCCCCGGGGGACTCCTGCTCGGTGATCTCAGCTTTTATGGCCCATTCTGTTTCAAGAGTTCGGGCCAGCTCCCGGGCCGTAAACTTCACCTGATCTGTGGCATCCCTGTCAAGAACAATGCGCAGTTCATCTCCAGGAACAAAATCTCCCTCCTGAAAGCTCACTTCCTGGGGATATGGGATGAGGGTGATTCCCTCCTTAAAGAGTGCAGTTATAGCCTCCTCTCCGCCCTCTTCCTTTTTAACAATGACAATTCTATGTGCCGGTCCGGATACCCCTGCCAGATTCATGGTCCGAAAATGAAATTCATGCCTCTCCCCGCTCAGCTCCATGTCCAGGGAATCCTTCACCGCTTCCCACTCCCCTGAAGGACCTATCCTTAACTGGTACTCTTTCAGATTGGGAGTTTCAGAGAAGAGCCTTATCCTGGCCATGTGACCCTCGAGCCGGATCTCCGAATAAATTGTATTGGGCGTCCACTCAATAGCATCACGGTTGCTAACCCGGCGCATAAACTCGGGCTTGTCATAGGCCCAGTGGGGTTTCCCATCCCAGATCCAGGTATGATTCAGAAAATAATCATCTTCATACATGCTCAGTAAAGTTTCATGCTCCGGCCAAACAGTAAACATATCGTTGTGGGTATGATACTCGATCCAGGTATAGGTCTGTGCACTGCGTTCCCAGCTTGATCCGGTTTCAGGATTAATTTGCTTGGGGATTCGATCCGGACCTCTTACCAGAGTGATATCCGCCGCCCCGTTTTTCAAATATTCGTCACGGATTTCCAAAGCAGATAAAGGGATCCCATCTTTTTCAAAATGATGATCGTACTTGGCATCTGAGAGAAACCATTTCTGGTAGTCGTTGAGCCAGATCTCGTTGATTCCATGATGCCCATCTGGTCCATCCATCACTCCGGGACCTGCACCAAGCGTTCTGCTCACATAGCCATAGGCATTCATGATACCATTCTGTACCTTCATGAAATGACCGCAATGAAATCCCTGTCCCTCTAATGCTTCATCTAATATACCCTCCACATATCCCCCTCCGGGGTAGGGATCGCCATGATCATCAATCGATACTACCGACCGGATCCAATGCCTGAGCATCAGAATTCTTTTAAACTCATCTGTCTCTCCCCGAAATATGGTATCCAGCTGATACTTCTCTTTTAGGACCTGAAATCCGGGATGGTTCAGGTCTTCGTTGCCCATAAATTCAACATTGGGCTTGAACAGGGGATTGTCAACTTTCTCAAGAACATATTCCGGATTAGAGCATCCGGCAACTACAATTAATAACAGGGCAGGCAAAAATTTAGCTTTCATGGGATCCAAATATTGAATAAATTTATAGAAATATACTCCAATATTTGCAAATAAACTGTGATGAAAAAGCTTACATCTATCCCGATTGCAACACTTGCGGTCCTGCTCCTTATTATTCCGTTTCAAAATGCTATTTCACAAATTGAAGATGATGTAGTTGTTATCCGGTCTCAGGAAATTGACAAGGTCTTAGATAATCCGGGAATGGGATTTATGACCTTCCAGCGCTTCAATGGTGATGAGTTGAATGAAGGCAGCGGCTGGACCGAAGGATTCCCAATTGATTATCAGGAATTTGATGGAGATTTATCCAACCTGAATTATCCCTCTACCACCATCGCCTACTGGCGCATATATTGGAAGTTTATGGAGCCTGAAGAGGGAGCATATCAATGGGACATGCTGGACAGGGCACTCGCTTTGGCCAGATCAAGGGGACAAACCCTAATTATTAGGATTGCTCCCTATGGAACAGGCGATGAGCGAGATGTCCCCCAATGGTACCGTGCTTTGGTTGGCGATGAAAAAGAGTGGACCTATAGCAATCCCGTGAATAAGTGGATGGTGAATCCTGAAGATGCACGCTATGCCAAATACTTCGGGGGACTTATAGGTGCGATGGGAAAGCGCTATGATGGCCATCCCGACCTGGAAGCGGTGGACCTTGCGATAATCGGAGCATGGGGAGAAGGTGCCGGATCAGAACTACTGAGTCAGCCTACAAGGGAAGCACTGGTAAATGCCTATACCTCTTCGTTCAGGAAAACTCCCTTGATTGCCCTGCTCATGGATGAAAAAACAAACATGTACGCTAATTCACAGATACCAGTAGGATGGAGAGTCGACTGCATAGGTGACCTGGGATTCTGGGCAGATGAACAAAACGGGTGGACCCACATGTATGACTTTTACCCTCAGGAAATTATTAACTGCGGGCTTGAAGATGATTGGCTTAGCTCGCCCCTCAGTTTTGAAATCTGCGGAACATTCCTTCGCTGGAGAGACCAGGAGGGTTATGATAGGGACGATGTGAAGTATATTTTCGACGAAACACTCAAATGGCATATCTCCTCTTTTAACGCCAAATCGTCCCCGGTACCAGAAGAGTGGAATGATCTGGTTGAGGAGTGGTTGAAAAGAATGGGTTATAGGTTTGTTTTAAGAAGATTCAGCTACCCCAAACAGGTACATCCAAACGGCTGGCTCCCATTCCTTAGCTGGTGGGAGAACAAAGGCGTTGCTCCCTGCTACAAAGATTTCACCCTGGCCCTGCGCTTGTTTTCTGATAATCAATCCATTGTGCTTCCTACAGATGCCGTTGTCAAAGAGTGGCTCCCCGGAGATAATATTTATGATCATTCCCTCTTCATTCCGGATCATGTATCTGAAGGCATTTATGAATTACAAGTAGCTGTTGTAGATCGTAGAAATCATGAACCCAGGGTAAATCTTGCTATTGAAGGCAGAAAAGATGATGGCTGGTATCAACTTGGAAAAATTGAAGTTGTCCGATAAAGAGACAACACGCCCCTATTAGGCCTGGGTGATTCCAAATCCAGCCTTTTCAAGGTCTTTCCAGTAGCCGGGATATGATTTGCTCACTACCCCGGGATCTTCAATGGATATCTTCCCCAGCGGGATGGCCAGCGGCGCAAAGGCCATGGCCATACGATGATCGTGATAAGTCCGGATAAGTGGATCACCCTCCGGATCACATCGGGCTCCATCCCATTCCAGCCACTCTCCCCGGGGATCGGCGCTCAGAACAAAGCCCACCCGTTTTAATTCTGTCTGCAGGGCTGCAATACGGTCGGTTTCCTTTACCCGCAGGGTGGTGGTCCCGGTAAACCTGAAGGGAACACCCAGGGTGCACAGGCTTACTGCCAGAGTCTGCACCAGGTCGGGACAAGCGGTAAAATCATAGACATATTGTTCAGGTAACTCCTGTTTTTGAGAACGCAGGATCAGTCCTTCTTCATTGAAGGTGGTGCGAACACCCAGGGGCTCAAAAATCTTTACCAGGGCGGAATCGCCCTGCAGACTGTTCTGAGAAAGATTGGGTAATGTGATTTCCGATCGCGGTAGAAGTGCCGCCACCTGGTACCAGTAAGAAGCCCCGCTCCAGTCCGATTCCACCCTGAAATCCTCCATGGAATAAGTGCCCTGAGGCACGGTGATTGTCCTTCCATCAAAGCGGGCTCCGACACCACAACTATTCATCAATGAAAGAGTCATCTCTATATAGGAAGCCGATACAACATCGCCCTTCAGTTCGATGCGCAGACCTCCTTCCAATACTGGCCCAATCATCATCAAGGCACTGATAAACTGGCTGCTGATTCCTGCTTCGATCGCAATGCTTCCCCCGGTCAATCCTCCACCTGAGATTCTGAGTGGCGGACAGCCCTCATTTTCGAGATATTCTATACGGGCACCCACCTGTTTTAAAGCATCCACCAGGGGGCCCACAGGACGCTGCTTCATCCGCTGCGATCCTGTCAAAGTAACTTCGCCCGGCTGTGTGGAGAGATAGGCAGTCAGGAAACGCATAGCTGTACCGGCATGCCCTACATATTTTACATCTGACTCTGTATCAAGGGCTTCACTTAACACCTTTGTGTCATCACTATCCGATAAATTGTAAAGAGTAGCCCCGGAACCAGCCAGGGCCCGAATAATTAACATCCGGTTAGAGATGCTCTTGGAGGAGGGAATATGGATGCTACCTGAGAATGCTTTTAAAGGAGCAGAGATGACATTTTTCATAAATCAAAGATAATAATTAGCATATATTGCGACCCTGAAATAGTAGCAAGTAACGAGAGACCATGAAAGAAATTAATTTTGAAGATACAAAGACGGCTTTCCGGATCAAGTCGGACCGTGACCTACGCAGGGCGTATATACTTTTTAAACTGATCTCATACCCCATCCTGGTGAAGATAGGCAACCCGGTGATAAAAGTTTTATCTGTTTTAAGAATACCCATCGGGTGGATCGTGAAGCCCACCGCATTTAAACATTTTGTTGGAGGCGAAACCCTTGAAGATTGCCAGCCAGCCGTTGAGAAGATCAAAACTGCCAATGTATACTCCATTCTCGACTATTCAGTGGAGGGTAAGGAGAGCGAAAAAGCAATTAACGCTGCACTGGAAGAAACACTTCGTGCAGTAAAAAATGCAGGAAAGAATCCCGAGATTCCCTTTGCTGTTTTCAAACCCACCGCTTTTGGTAAGCACCATGCCCTGGAAGTACTCAGCGGAGAAGGCACTTCTGACGCAGAGACCAAAGAAGAGGGTGAGAAGTTCCGCAACAGGATAGACACCCTCTGCAAGACTGCCTTTGCTTATGACATTCCCATTATGATCGACGCTGAAGACACCTATATTCAGCACTTTATCGATAAAGTAGTGATGGAGATGATGCAGCTCTATAACAAAGAGAAATGCATCGTATTCAATACCTACCAGATGTATCGTCATGACCGGATCGCAATCCTTGAAGCCGATATCAAGAAGGCACGTGAAGAAAAATTCTTCCTGGGGGCCAAGTTTGTACGTGGTGCCTATATGGAAAGAGAACGCTTACGTGCCGAGAAAATGGGCTATGAAGATCCCATCCAACCCGACAAGGAGAGTACCGACAAGGATTACAACCTGGCTCTCAAAATTTCCATGGATAACCTGGATATTGTTTCCATCTTCAACGGAACCCATAACGAGTACAGCAGCAAGTACCTGGCTGATCTGATGATTGAGCAAGGGATTGATCCAGCCGATAAGCGTATCTGGTTCTCCCAGCTTTATGGCATGAGTGAACACATCTCCTACAACCTGTCTGACGCTGGTTTTAATGTCGCAAAATATGTACCTTACGGTCCGGTTCATTTTGTACTGCCCTACCTAATGCGCCGGGTAGAAGAAAACACATCGGTTAAGGGGCAAACAGGGAGAGAGCTGTCCCTGATTAAAAAAGAGCGGCAACGTAGAAAACATGAGCATTGATAACCAGAAAAACACCTATCGGATCTGGCTGAGCAGGCTGGTAATGACCATTGTATTTTCATTGATCATTCTGGCGATTGTATTTCTTCCCTGGTTTGATGAAACAGAGTTCTGGCTCTCCAAATATCATGTGGCCATCTTTATCTCTGCCATCTACATCATTCTAAACTGGATCAACTTCCTGAAGCGCCCCTACTTTATCTCTTACAACGACCAGGGGGAGAAGATTGTGGTGAGGTTCTACCCGGTAAGCATGTTTACCAGCCGGAAGAACTCCATTGAGATCCCAAAAAAGCAGTTTGTAAAATACGAACTCAAGCCCTTTCTCTTTAAAACACAGCACTACCTGATCCTCCACCAGAACTTCCGTGGTAAGGTAGTCGCTTATCCACAGATCAGCCTATCCGCCCTGGATAAGGAGGACCGGGAGAAGATGCTTGAGTCGCTGGAAAAATATACTTCCCAGGGCTAATTCAATTTGAATTCTTAACCATTGGTACCACCAATGGAGTGCTTTAACGAATCTTTAGTAGGTGATTTCGCCCAAACCCTGCAGATCGAATATCATATTTACCTCATCAATAAGGCCCCACATATCTATGTGTCCCGTGGCTCCTTCAAAACGTCCGTCCCCTTCCAGGATTGCATAATGGTATATGAGTCCCAGATCCTCATCTATCGAATAACCAATGACCATCGTGAAAATATGGTCCCCATTAGCGGCTGTCAATATCCCTCTTATGGGATGAATCGGATTGAAATTGGCATCCAGGCAATAGGTATTTTGAACCTTAAAAGCCCCCAGATGCGTGGCATGACCTGTGCCATCAAGTAAAATTTGAAATCCTGATTCAGTGCACTCCGCATTGGCAACCACAGCCATGGTTCCTGAGGATTCATGAATCTTTAAGGTTTTGGTAACAAGTTTTGCTCCTTTTAAAAAATTATCTCCGGAATCCGAATCAGGGATTACACTCTCTTTGGTGCAGCTGAAAACAAATAACAAAATAACAAATAAAGCAGTGCTTGCTTTTTTCATAATTAAACATTTTAATTTGTGTAAAAAAATTGCCTGTAGTAACACTAATGCAGTGTCGGAGAGAGAAATGGCTTTTTATTTCGGAATTTAAATTCACAATATATAAGATACAAAGTCAAATAAAAGGGGATATAAAAAAGTCCAATTCGAAGGTCGATTAATCGCTAGCAAAACACATCAACCCTGTAAAAGATGTCTTCTTCCACCAACAGTGAACTGCAATACCAGATCGCATTAGCCATGGCCCCGGCCATCGGACCAATTACCGCCCGAAAACTCATCAAAAAGAGCGGGTCGGCCAGGGCTGTATTCAGACAGAACAAAGCTATCCTGGAAAAGATTGAAGGCATTGGTCCGGTGGTTTCAGGATCTCTCTCTTCAGCCTCGCTGCTTCACCAGGCTGAAAAAGAGCTGGAGTTTCTTGATCGGTATCGCATTTCAGCGTTCTATTTTAAAGACGCAGAATACCCGGCACGGCTAAAGGAGTGCGAGGATGCTCCCATCCTGTTATATACCCGTGGTAGCAAAGGATTAAATTCAAAAAGAGCCTTAAGTGTTGTGGGAACCAGAAAAGCCTCCTCCTACGGGAAGGAACTTTGCCGTTCCATAGTCCTGGATCTGAGTTGCATGATCAACGACCTGGTGATTATCAGCGGGCTGGCCTTTGGCATCGATGTTATTGCTCACCGGGCAGCACTTGAAGGTGGGATTCCAACAGTGGCCGTGCTGGGACATGGCCTTAGCACGCTTTATCCCCATGCCCACCGGGAAACGGCAAAAAAGATTTGTGGACAGGGTGCCTTAGTCACAGACTTCCATTCGGGTATGGGACCGGAGCGTAACAATTTTCTCCGACGCAACCGCATCATCGCAGGAATGGCCGATGCCACCCTGGTGGTCGAATCGGCCTCATCAGGAGGAGCCCTGATCACTGCAGATATGGCCTCCTCCTATCAAAGGGATGTTCTGGCGGTTCCCGGACGTTCTACGGATGAGCGATCTAGAGGTTGCAATGGACTTATCAAGAAAAATGTGGCGGCCATGGTTGAATCTGCCCAGGATGTAATCGACCATCTGAACTGGACAGATGATATTACTCAAACCCCAAAGCATCGTTCCAAAAAAATCTCTTTTACTGAGCAAGAGAAGCAAGTGCTCGAGTTAATGACTATGCATAATGGTTTAAGACCAGAAGAGCTTAGCTCCTTTTCAGACATTCCCATCCCTACTATGCTCTCACTGCTTACCCAAATGGAACTGAAAAGATGGGTCCGTGTAGAGCCTGGAAACCTGTATCAAACCATAGTTGACCTCTCCTGAACAAGGGATGTGCCTAATCTATGTAAGCTGATAATGTTTAATGACATACGGAGTACATGATAAAGGGCATATGCAACTGTGCTAAATAATTTTAGATTTACTCCCGTCGAACCCAATAAAAAAAGATATGGATCCAAAAGTTGAACAATTCATGGCCAAAATCAAGGCCAAAAACCCATCAGAACCAGAGTTTTACCAGGCAGTCCACGAAGTGGCTGAATCACTGATTCCCTACATAGAAGAGAATCCAAAATACAAGCATGCCAAGATTCTTGAGAGAATCGCCGAACCCGAGAGGGTCATTATGTTCAGGATTCCCTGGATAAATGACAAAGGTGATGTGGAGATCAACAGAGGTTACAGGATAGAGATGAACTCTGCCATCGGGCCCTACAAAGGTGGTCTGCGTTTTCACCCTACAGTAAACCTTGGAATTTTGAAATTTCTTGCCTTTGAGCAGGTATTGAAAAACAGCCTTACCACCCTGCCCATGGGAGGCGGTAAAGGAGGATCCGACTTTGATCCCAAAGGAAAATCAGATAACGAAGTGATGCGCTTCTGCCAGAGTCTTATGACAGAACTTAACCGGCATATCGGACCCAATACAGATGTACCTGCTGGGGACATCGGAGTGGGCGGTCGTGAGATTGGTTACCTGTTTGGTCAGTATAAGCGTATCAAGAATGAATTTACCGGGGTGCTTACAGGAAAAGGCCTTGAATGGGGTGGTAGCCTGATCAGGCCCGAAGCCACCGGATACGGCGCAGTCTATTTTGCAGAAGAGATGCTAAAAGTCAAAGGTGATTCTCTTAAGGGAAAGATTGCCACTGTTTCCGGATCGGGAAATGTGGCCCAGTTTGCCGTTCAAAAATTAACTGAACTTGGTGGGAAAGCGGTCACCATGTCCGATTCTGCAGGAGCCATTTATGATCCCGAAGGTATTGATGCTGAAAAGCTGGCCTGGGTGATGGATCTGAAAAACAACCGCAGAGGCCGCATCAAAGAGTATGCAGAGCATTTCGGCTGTGAATACTTTGAAGGAAAGCGCCCATGGCACGTGAAGTGTGATGTGGCCTTCCCATCCGCAACCGAGAATGAGATCGATAAGAATGATGCTGAAACCCTGGTTAAAAATGGTTGCTATTTGATCAGTGAAGGAGCAAACATGCCATCCACACCTGATGCCATTGAGGTATACATGGAAAAGAAAATTCTCTATGGCCCTGGCAAAGCTGCCAACGCAGGGGGTGTTGCTGTATCCGGACTCGAAATGACCCAGAACAGTATGAGGCTTCCATGGTCGAGGGAAGAGGTGGACAGCCGCCTGCAGACTATTATGAAAAATATACATCAAACCTGTGTGGATTTCGGTACAGAAGCGGATGGTTACGTTAACTATGTGAACGGAGCCAACATTGGCGGTTTTGTGAAGGTAGCCGATGCCATGCTGGCACAAGGAGTTGTATAATCCCTTCCCCTGAGGGACTATATATAATGGAGTAGTTTGACCCAGGGTGCTTAACAAGGCGGTAATGCGCTTATTAGCACCCTGGGTTTTTCTTCTATTTACTATCGATAATGTATGTTTGTAGCCGCAAACTAAAATGTATACCGACTCACATACACACCTATACCTGGATGCCTTTGAAGACGATAGGGATCAAATGATCCAAAGGGCCATCGAATCTGGTGTAAGTCGAATGTTGCTACCCAATATCGACAGCTCATCCATCGGCCCCCTGTTTGCTCTTGCAGAACGTTTTCCGGACCACTGTTTTCCAATGATGGGCTTGCATCCCACATCAGTTAAGGAGAATTACCAGGAGGAGCTAATGCGCATTGAGGAAGCTTTAGATCACAAAGATATTATTGCCATCGGTGAGACAGGTATTGACCTTTACTGGGATAAAACTTTTCTAAAGGAGCAAGAGAAGGTTTTTAGTACTCAGATTGCCTGGGCCATGAAACTTGATCTTCCTCTGGTGATTCATGCAAGGGATTCTTTTCAGGAAATATTTGCTGTCCTGGACAGAGCCGGAGGTCCAGAACTCCGAGGAGTGTTCCATAGTTTTACAGGTGGACCGGCCGAACTGGAGCGTGCGCTTTCCTATAACTTTATGATAGGCATCAATGGCATTGTCACTTTCAAGAACTCGAATCTGGCAGAGGTCGTCAGTAAAATTCCCTTAAACAGGCTCCTTCTGGAGACCGATGCCCCTTTTCTGGCGCCAGTACCTCACAGGGGAAGGAGAAATGAGAGCAGTTACCTGCTTGAAACTGCTGCTAAAGTGGCAGATATTCATAACTTGAACAAAGAAGAGATCGCCAGGATCACTTCTGTAAACGCTGAGCTATTGTTTCGCCTAAAACCCCAATATGAACCCAGATAAACCCACCATATTAATAATTTATACAGGTGGCACCATCGGTATGATTAATGACCCGGCCAATGGTTCATTGAAGCCCTTCGATCTTAATAAGATCATGGAGCACATCCCCGAAATCAAAAGCCTGGGCTACCGAATCGAATCCCACAGTTTTGATTCACCCATAGACTCTTCTGAGATTGAACCGGCCATTTGGACCCGAATCGCCGAAATCATCGAAGAGAACTATCAGGCCTTTGATGGATTTGTCATATTGCACGGAACCGATACCATGGCCTATTCGGCTTCAGCACTCAGTTTTATGCTGGAAGACCTGGCGAAACCGGTCATTTTTACAGGCTCCCAACTTCCCATCGGGGCCCTGAGAACAGATGGAAAGGAGAACCTGATCACCTCCATCGTGATTGCAGCGGCAAAAGAATTTGACAAGCCGGTAGTCCCGGAAGTGTGTGTGTATTTTGAGAGTAAACTCGCGCGCGGAAACAGAACCACCAAAGTCAGTGCCGAACAGTTTAATGCCTTTCAGTCTGCCAACTATCCCTACCTTGCAAATGCAGGAGTACATATTATATATCACAGGGAAGCCATCAGGTATCCGGGGGAACCAAAGGAACTTGTGGTTCACAAAGAGTTTAACAATCATATTGCAATCCTGAAACTGTTTCCTGGAATAACATCGGAATATATGGATGCAGTTCTTGGATACCAAGAATTGAAAGGTTTGGTTCTGGAGACCTACGGTGCCGGAAATGCTCCCACAGAATCCTGGTTTCTGGAGAGAATAAAAATAGCAATTGAAAAGGGGGTGGTCATTTTAGATGTGACA
The DNA here is from genome assembly GCA_003648635.1 of Bacteroidota bacterium. Lineage (GTDB taxonomy): Bacteria > Bacteroidota > Bacteroidia > Bacteroidales. The sequence goes on from QMPQ01000007.1 coordinate 14,900, forward strand.
CAATGTATCAAAGGGAGTGTTGAGCTGGGAAGATATGAAACCAGCAGGCATCTTTTAAATGCCGGGGTAATAAGCGGTTACGATATTACAACGGAAGCTGCCACCACCAAAATGATGATTCTGCTGGCGCAGAATCTGGATGATGAAGAGGTTAAAATGCTTTTAAATAAATCGCTGAAGGGAGAAATCACTCTGCCTTGAGTGCTAGTTTTAATATTTTTTTGTATTTTTCGCCGCAAATTTCTCCCGAGTGAAAGGATGTAATCTGATACGGGAGTAGTTCTTACAAAATTCTGAAGATAAGCGGGTTTGAGTGGCCCAGTTAGTCTTTACAGGTATAACGGAGAGGTGCAGGAGTGGTTTAACTGGCACGCCTGGAAAGCGTGTGTACCTCAAAAGGGTACCGAGGGTTCGAATCCCTCCCTCTCCGCATTTTTCTTTTACAAATCGTATATTTACACTAACTTGTATAAATCATTAACCTAATTAAGGAAATATTTAACGTTAAATAATAAAGTAAAACAAACAAACAACACCATGAAAAAATTATTTGCATTGATAGCCGTATTCGGGATGCTTTTTATGGGAGCATCAATCTTTGCACAGGATGAAACAACGGATAGTCCTGCTGCTGAAGAGACCACACAGGTTGCTGAAGAGGTTGTACCTGAGCCCGTAGCTGCTGAACCAGCTGCCGAAGAAAAAGGTGGAATTGCAGTACTGCACACCACCCTGAAGACCAAATTCATTGAAGGTGGCGCCAGTTTTATGGGCGCTGTGCTTCTGTGCTTGATTTTCGGTCTGGCTCTGTCTTTTGAAAGGGTTATTTACCTGAACCTTGCCGCTACCAATACTGACAAGCTTCTCCAGGAAGTTGAAGAAGCGCTGAACAGTGGCGGAGTTGAAGCTGCCAAAGAATTATGCCGCAACACCCGCGGTCCTGTAGCCAGTATCTTTTACCAGGGTCTGGATCGTATCGATGAAGGAATTGATGTGGTCGAAAAATCAGTTGTATCCTATGGTAGTGTACAGATGGGCCTTATGGAGAAAAACCTTAGCTGGATCTCCTTGTTTATCGCCATCGCTCCTATGCTTGGTTTCATGGGTACAGTAATTGGTATGATCGATGCATTTGATCAAATCCAGATACAGGGAGATATGTCTCCAACCGTTGTAGCGGGTGGTATCAAGGTCGCCCTTATTACAACTGTTACCGGTCTGATGGTGGCCATCATCCTCCAGATTTTCTACAATTACCTGATATCTCAAATTGACGGTATCGTCAATAAGATGGAAGACTCTTCTATCTCACTTGTAGACATGCTGGTAAAACATAAACTTAAAAAATAAGAAGCTATGGCTTTTTCTAAATTAACAAAAATCATTTTGTGGGTGGTTGCTGGAATCTCCCTCATCGTGGTTCTTTTCTTCTACATCGGACCCAAGACCGTCGGTGATTATGACGCACTGGTGGACCGGGTTGATGACGCACTGGCCGGTGTGGATATTACTCCATTAGCCCCTATGCCTGTCATAGATACATCTCTGACAGACTCTATTGCTATTGCTGAGAATATTGCCGCCGTCCAGCAAGCTGAAGAGGAGCATCTTGCTGCAGCAACTGCGGCGGCCGAGGCTCCACAGAAAACTGTCAAAGAACTGACAACTGGCTGGGAAGCTCTACTCTATTTTCGTACCGATATAGCACTGATGTGGGCATATATCCTTATTCTCATCACTTTGATTGCTGCTATCGCGTTTCCGCTTGTTGCTGTAATTTCCAACCCCAAAGCCCTCATAAGGTTACTGATAGTACTTGCAGGTTTTGCAGTGTTGGTGGTGGTTTCATACCTGTTGGCCAGCGATACAGCCATGGAAATCATTGGTTACGATGGAACAGGAAACACTGATCCGGGAACCTTGAAGATGGTCGATACAGTCTTGTTTGTGACCTATATGCTGTTTGGATTGGCTCTTGGATCAATTCTCTATGCCATTACTTCAAAGGCATTTAAATAAGAATCACTAGAAAAACAAAAACCGATGGCATCAAGAGAAACACCGGAAGTAAATGGAGGATCACTGGCTGATATTGCCTTTCTCCTGTTAATATTCTTCCTGGTTACTACTACCATGGATACCGACACCGGGATCACCAGGCTGTTGCCTCCAGAACCCGATCCAGAACAGGAAGATGTTGAAGTGAGGGTAAACAAGCGAAATGTGCTGGTGGTGCTTCTCAACCGAAGCGACCTGCTGATGGTGGGTGGAGAAGTAATGGATAGGCTTGCTTTGAAAGACAAGACCATTGAGTTCTTCACCAATCCGCTGTACAAAGAAGATCTGCCAGTTATGGAAGAGACTGAAATACAGTTTCCTCCTGGTAGTTCATCTCTTCTTCCCGAAGATGGAATGTGGAGGGGCGAGGTCTCCAAAGGGGTGATTTCGCTTCAAAACGACCGTTCAACCACCTACGGGAAATACCTGCAGGTTCAGAACGAGTTAGTTGCAGCGGTAAACACTTTGAGAAATGACTTCTGTAACCTATACTTCGACAAGGATTACAGTGAGCTAAACACAAATAATCCCATTGAAGAGGAGATACAGCTGGGAATCCGGAAGAGGTATAAGATGAATATTTCCGAATCGGAACCTAAAAGTATAGGAGGGCGTAACTAATGTCTAAATTCAGAAAAAAAGGTGGGAAAGGTCTTCAGAAGATCAACACCTCTTCTCTTCCCGACATTGTTTTCATGCTGTTGTTCTTTTTCATGGTGGCAACAACAATGAGGGAAACTGAGATTCAGGTAAGAGTTAAAGTTCCTGAAGCCACAGAGGTAAAGAAGCTGGAGAAGAAATCTCTTGTGAGTTACATCTACATCGGACGCCCCATTGCACACGTGGCCAGGATGTATGGAACTGAACCCCTGATTCAGCTTAATGACAAGCTGGTCAGTGAGGAGGGTATCCCCTATGAGGCGATTCAGGACTTTGTTCTGTTTGAGAGGGAAAAACTTCCCGAAGCTGATAAGAGCAAAATGGTCATATCCATGAGGGTCGACCAGGATATTTCTATGGGTAAAGTAGATGATGTGAAACAGTCGCTCAGAAGAGCAAAAGCTTTGATTATCAACTATTCTGCTAAGAAGGAATATAGAAATCAGGGAAGACAAAGGTAACAGGATTAGATCCAAACATACAGAGGGCGCCCATATGGGTTGCCCTCTTTTTTTTTCTTATACTCAGCCATATATAGTTTCGCAGCTGAAATAAGAAAACCTGAAGAGAATAAGGGTTATTCGTATAGGGCGGCGTAAACCTGGTCAACCATGTCCTGGAAGGTCTCAGGCTGATCAAAGAGAGAACGTTTCTTCATGAAGCGCTCTGTGTGGTATAATAGCTTGGTTTTATCTGAGCCTGTATACTTTTCTATGGAACTATCAAAGTAGAGCTCACTGATGTTTTTATCGTACAGTTTCTTTACCGAGTTCCCGATGCCAAAAAGCAGGTAATATTTGGAGATCTGTTTGGCCGGATTCTCATAGTCGCAATAGATTTTATCCACGTAGGTTCCATTCTCATAAATCACCACCTCCCTGACAAATCCCTCATAGGTATAGAAGACCCACTCCCCATGGCGCTGGCGTGTCTTTTTAAATCCCTGGACCTTGATGGTCCCATCATTATAAAATTCCATCTCGGGCACATACATCTTACCACTGGGTGCCTTTAGTTTGCCATTCACCAGGTTTCGGTCCTCAATGCCGAAATAACTCAGATAAGGCATGTCACGAATAATCTCCTCCGGATTTGAGGCATCTTCAGGCTTCTGGTAATTGGCACCAGCAAATACCTCTTCTGCTTGCTCAATAAACAGCTCCTGTTCATAAATACCATCCTCATAAGCCTTCCTATCCCTCAATTTGGAAATAAGAAGCCCCATATCGCTGTGTTGGCTGCCACTCAGATCTGCCAGTCCCATGGATGTAAGAATCAACTCCTTTTCATTTCTGAAGAGAAAGGTGTTGAGTTTATCATGATGCAGAATCCTCAGGTTCTTGTACTCCTTGAACCAACGCTGGCCCCGGGTCTGGTTCCGCTCCTTCCCATATACCAGTGTAATGCGGACATTCCGTTGATCAGCCTGCTGAAACCTCAGGATAACACTTTCATGTAATTTCAGCACCGGGGCGAAGAAAACAATCTCATTGTTGGCCTCCGAAATCATACGGTCAATCTGGTATGATGTCCCAACAGGTGACAGGAATTCAGCAGCCATAAATTCTATCCTAAAAGTTATATCAATTTGTTCCTAACGAAATTATAGAAAAAACAAACCCCTTTCAAAGGAAATATTAACAGTCAAAGGCTTTGAGAAAGTTTCCTTTCGGGTAGAAAAAAAAAGCCCTGATCAAATCAGGGCTGAAAGTTATGTATGTGACTCCAGGAGGACTCGAACCCCCACCATGGGAACCGGAATCCCACGTTCTATCCAGTTAAACTATGGAGCCGGAATGGACCGCAAAGTTAATATTTTTTGCTAAAGCTCAGCTCTTATAAGCTCCCAATCCAGATCAATGGGTTCCGCTTCAAAATCCTTTGCAGGCTTGAAGGAGAGCGCCTCTCTGATCCGGGAATGGAAGCTTGGATGAGTGGAGATGATCTCAAAATGTTGTATTAATTCATTGTCCATCTCCTCCCCAGCTTTCTGAAGAGGGTGGCCAAAGATCGCGGTTCAATGGAAGCTGTTTCAAGCAGCTTTGCTGCAAACAGGTCTGCCTCCTCCTCCTGCTTTCGGTCAAAACTGGTGGAAGTAAGCAGCTCGCTTACCTCCCCGATCACATATTGATCTCCAGATGTGAGGATCTCAATTCCCAGCTCCTTGATAAGTCGTGAAACTACATGTCGTTCCTCCACATGACCCATCTCATGCGCTATAACTGCTGCAAGCTCCTCTGGTGTATCACAGAAAGCCAGGAGCCCGGTTGAGATCAGGATGTTTCCTCCCGGCACGGTAAAGGCATTGATCATTTCGCTGTCAAACACTACAAAATGGTAATTATATTCAGAATCCTCCAAACCCTCTTCCAGGCGGTCTGCGATCACCCTGACCGCCGAATCGACGCGACTGTTATCAAACTCTCCGAAGACAGGATTCAAGAGGATCAGATCCACATAGACTTCCCCCAACTTCTCCTCTTTGTGGATGCTTATGAGCTGAGGATCCTCTGGATAGGAAAAGAGCGAAAATACCAGCCAGATGAGTCCAAAAACCCCCAGCAACACAAGCAGATCCCGAAGAATAGTTCTTTGCATCTTTGAGATTTACTGGCGAGGGGGTCTGTTGCTGAAAGTGGATTGATCCCGCTCCGGCCTGATCCGATAAACCTGGTGGTAGGCCAGCTTACCGAAAAATAGGAAATAGTAAAAAACTCCTTTCCTGGCCTTCACAGCTCCAACAATGCTAAAGATAAAGTATACCAGGTTGGCTGTTGCTACCATCACCAGGTATCCCCAGTAGAATCCGAAAAAATCCAGATCCCTGGCAAAATTAACAATGGTCCACACCACGAGTCCCGAATTCAAAAGCGTAACAGGAATCTGGGAATACAGAGACTGCAGCGTATGAAACTGAACGAATCTTCCCTTATCCCGGTTCACATAGTAGTAAATAATGGCAGCCACCAGGTTCAGGATGGGAAGTGGCAGCCCCATAGCTGCGGTTGCAAACATCATGAAGTATGCCCCCATGGCATCTTCTTTGACTCTGGTCTCGATCTGATCGGGCTGTGGGAGTGGATGATAGTCCATATTCTTTATATGTTGATGTTCCGGGATCTATACCTCATCTGGCAGTTCATCACCCGTAAAAGGTGGATAGGTATCAGTCATGTACATCATGTAAAGACTCACCCGCAACTGCCATCGTATTTGTCCAGTTACCCAATCGAACATAAAATCCGGATACTTGGCGGTGAATAGTACGATCCACCAGGCCAGAAAGGTTAATATGCCTACAAACCAGGCCCTGAATATCAGGATAAACATATGTGGCAGGTAGACATAAAAAATCCCGAAAAACAGCCTTATCAACATCAATCCCCGGTTTACCTTTTCAGGATAGGGCACGACCAGATCGGTATTTTCATCGGTCGAATTAATCCCGAAGGCCGGGTAACCATCCGATACATTGTACATCCTGGCGTTTACTCGCAAGCTCCATTTCATGAGCCCTACCTGGAATTCAAACATACTCTGGGGGTAGCGCCCGGTAAAAAGAATGACCCAGAAGGCCGCAAATTGAAGAATAGCTCCCCATAAGCTTACAAACATTAAAATGAAGACATGTGGAATAAGGATGTAAATCCAGCCAAACAGGGTTCTAAGCAATAGCTCACCTCTGGAATAGCGCTCCTGATGTTGAATGGTTAATTTCATAGGTTCAAGTTTTATTTACAATGAATTTCGTAAAAAAAACCCCTTCATGTCAACTCTTTTTTGTTAAAATAAAGCAAAATAGGCTAATTTCGCACACTGAATCAGAAGCTGACAGAATGGAGTATAAATTTGCAGATATTGAGAAACGGTGGCAGGACTACTGGGAAGATAACCATACCTTCAAAACAGAGGATGACTTCTCAAAGCCAAAGTTTTATGTCTTGGATATGTTTCCCTACCCTTCAGGATCGGGCTTGCATGTGGGTCACCCCGAAGGATATACAGCAACTGATATTGTTGCCCGTTATAAAAGGATGAATGGCTTCAATGTGTTACACCCAATGGGATGGGATGCCTTTGGACTGCCTGCAGAGCAGTATGCCATAGAAACCGGGACTCATCCCTCCCTGACAACACAAAACAACTGTGATAATTTCCGCAGACAAATCAAGGCACTGGGATTGGGATATGACTGGGACCGTGAGATAAATACCACCGATCCCGGCTATTTCAAATGGACCCAGTGGATCTTTATCCGCCTGTACAACACCTGGTTTGATGAGGAGCTTCAAAAGGGGCGTCCCATTGCAGAGCTAGATATACCTGCAGAAATCAAAGCTGCTGGAGAAGCGGCCGTCACGGAATACATTGTAGAAAAACGACTGGCTTATTACGACGATGCTCAGGTATGGTGGTGCCCCCACTGCAGAATTGTCTGTTCCAACGAAGAGGTGCTTAATGACGGAATGCATGAAAAATGCGGAAATCCTGTAGAAAGAAAGAATCTAAAGCAATGGATGCTTCGAATTCCGCTTTACGCTGAAAGATTGCTGGCAGGATTAGAGAAGGTCGATTGGCCGGAAGGTGTTAAAGATATGCAGCGCAACTGGATCGGTCGCTCGACAGGGGCCGAGGTAGATTTCAAGGTGGAAGGCGCCAATGAAACCCTCCGGGTATTTACAACGCGTCCGGATACGCTTTTCGGTGCTACGTACATGGTGGTTGCACCCGAGCATCCACTGTTGGATACATTTGCAACAGCAGGACAGAAATCCACGGTGGATGCCTATGTGGCACAGGCCGGACTAAAATCAGAGCTGGACCGTTCCGATCTCTCCCGCGAGAAAAGCGGGGTCTTTACAGGCACCTATGCCATCAATCCTGTAAATAATGCAAAGGTCCCCATCTGGGTAGCCGATTATGTGCTGATGGGATATGGCACCGGGGCCATCATGGCTGTTCCCTGTCACGACACCCGCGACTTTGAATTTGCCTCCGCATTTGGACTTTCGATCCCTTGCATACTCGATCCGGATACCGATGATAAAGTCTTGCGTGAACAGGTAATACAGGGCTTAGCCTGCTGGATTGGCGATGGTCGCTATATAAACTCCGCCTCGGAGGAGACAGGACTTGATATCAACGGGCTTTCCAAGGAAGAAGGGATTGCAACATGCATAAAGTGGCTGCACCAGAATAAACTTGGAACTGAAGCCATCAATTACAAGATCAGGGACTGGCTCTTTAGCCGGCAACGTTACTGGGGAGAGCCCTTCCCGATAATTCACTGGGAGGATGGAGAGATTACATTGCTGGAGGAGTCCCAACTGCCTCTGCAACTTCCCGAACTGGAAAAGTATGAACCGGGCAGCCATGGGGAATCGCCTCTGGCCAATGCCACTGAATGGCTCCACGTAAGGGATGAAAATGGTCGGAAAGGCAAGCGTGAAACCAATACCATGCCACAGTGGGCCGGATCATGCTGGTACTACCTCAGGTACATTGATCCCAAAAATGATAAAGAGCCCTTCTCCAAAGCCAAAGAAAACTACTGGCTTCCGGTGGATCTCTATGTGGGGGGAGCTGAACATGCAGTACTTCACTTGCTCTACAGCCGCTTTTGGCACAAAGTATTGTTCGATCTGGGCATAGTCTCTACCGATGAGCCCTATACAAAGCTGTTTAATCAGGGGATGATCCTTGCCTTTGCTTATGAAACTGAAGCCGGAGCCAAAGTAAGTAGCGACCTGGTGGTGGAACGGGATGGTTCGTTTTTTCATACTGGTACTGGCGAAAAGCTTACTCAGATTGTGGCTAAAATGTCCAAATCATTGAAAAATGTGGTGAATCCGGACGATGTGGTAAGGGTTTTTGGAGCTGATTCACTTCGCCTCTATGAGATGTTTCTTGGACCTCTCGACGCAGTAAAACCCTGGGTTGAAAACGGGGTCAAGGGTGTTTACAACTTCCTGAACCGCGTACACAGGTTTTTTGCAGATACATCCCACTACCATGAGGGTGAAGAGGATCAGGAGCTAAGGAAGTCGCTTCACGCCACCATTAAAAAGGTGGGTGGCGATGTGGAGGCACTTCATTTTAACACCGCCATCTCGCAGATGATGATCTTTACCAATCTCGCTATAAAGAAGGGTAAGATAACCCGGACTAGTGCAGAAGCTTTCATCAGGGTGCTGGGCCCCTTTGCTCCTCACCTGGCTGAGGAGATATGGAGTATTTTGGGGAACAGTGGCTCCATTGCTGAAGCACCATGGCCCCCATTTGATGAATCCATGCTCCAGGAAGACTCTCACGAATATCCTGTCATGATCAATGGGAAACTCAGGTTTAAAATTCTACTTCCTCTTAATATGGCAGAAGAGGAGATCAAAGAGCAGGTCCTGTCTCATGAAACCGCTCAGAAGTGGACCGAAGGAGCTGATCCCAAGCGGTTCATTCATGTTCCTAAAAAGATTATCAATATCGTGGTATGATCAAACGGAAGGGAATTCGGGTCACAGGCTTGTTGCTTTTTGTGGAGATTATCGGCTTAGGTCTGTTTTCCGCCTGTAAAAACACACCAAGTCCGGTAGCTGCTTCCACACCAATCGAAGCGACCTATACGGATACACTAGTTCAGGTAACAGATGTTTATGGTATTCCCCTGGGCATCTATAGCATTGAGGAAGGAAAGGTTCGTCGTAACCAGACCCTTTCCGACCTGCTCCAGCCCCTGGGCATAACTATGCAGGAGATTTATAAGATATCACTGCTTCCCGACAGCCTGGTAAACGAGCGAAAAATAAAGCAAGGCAACCGCTACCTGTTTTACACAAAGGCCGATACCATTTCTGAACTCCCCCTGCACGCGGAAACTGTTTTTATCTATGAAAAGGATCATCTGAATTTTGTAGTTATCAGTATTGATCCCGATACCATCTGGGCCAGAAATGGACGGAAACCCGTAGAAACAAGACTCAAGGTGGCCTCCGGTACCATTGAAACATCCCTTTGGGAGTCGATGCTGGCAGAAGATGCCAATCCCATGCTGGCAGTGGAATTAAGCGAAATCTTTGCCTGGACCATTGATTTTTTCGGAATACAGCAGGGCGATCGTTACAAGGTAATTTATGAGGAGTCCTATGTGGATTCGAACTCCCTGGGCATTGATAAAATAACGGGTGCATGGATTTACCATAATGAGACCGATTTCTGGGCGATACCCTTTGTCCAGGACAGTATCAGAAGTTTCTTTGATGAACAGGGAAACAGCCTTCGTAAGGCCTTTTTAAAGGCGCCTCTCAGGTTTTCCAGGATCAGTTCGGGGTTTTCCCACTCCAGGTACCATCCTGTATTAAAAATCAGGCGTCCGCACCACGGAGTCGATTATGCAGCAGCCACCGGAACTCCGGTTCATACAGTGGGCGACGGCGTGATCACTAAAGTGGGTTATCAGAAGGGAGGTGGTGGCAACTATGTGAAAATCAAACATAACAGTGTGTATTCCACTACCTACATGCACCTGAGCGGTTTCGGGAAAGGTGTGAGACAGGGTGTTTATGTGAAGCAGGGCGATGTCATCGGGTATGTGGGAAGCAGCGGCCTGGCAACTGGTCCGCACCTCGATTTCAGATTCTATAAGAATGGCAGTGCTGTTAATCCACTCAAAGTGGAAGCTCCTCCTGTGGAACCAGTACATGAAACGAACATGCTGGCCTATGGATGGACCCGGGCCTTCACCATAAGTTGGTTAAAGCTCCTTGAGTAAACCTTCAATCACATTCGGGAAATAATCATACTCCAGTTCATGAATCTTTTTTGCAAGGGAATCTGGCGATTCGTCTGGTTCTATTTTACACCTGGCCTGGAAGATAATATCACCTTCGTCATATTTCTGGTTTAGGTAGTGAATGCTAATGCCCGATTCTGATTCTCCGGCTTCAATCACTGCCCTGTGTACTCGGCTGCCATACATTCCCTTTCCACCATATTTGGGAAGTAGAGCAGGATGAATGTTAACTATCTTATTTTCAAATGGTAAGAGCAAATACTCTGGCACAAGCCAGAGAAAACCAGCCAGAACAATATAATCGATGTCCCGTTCGACAAGCAGATCCAGCACCTCCTGTGAACTGTAAAACTGCTCTCTTGTAAACACAAGAGATTCAACTTCAAGAGATTGAGCCCGATTGATCACCCCGGCATCCTTACGGTTGGTAAGCACGACCCGAACCTTGCCAAAGCGACTCGTTCGAAAAAAACGGATCAAATTTTCGGCGTTTGTTCCTGATCCGGAGGCAAATATGGCTATGTTCTTCATTTTTTTTTGAAAATAGTCGAATTTTGCATTTCTTTGCAGCGTTAAAAATAACCAATATTATTAATTAAAATTTACAGTTATGTCTGACATTGCATCAAGAGTAAAAGCAATCATCGTAGACAAATTAGGTGTTGATGAGAATGAAGTAACTGCCGAAGCCAGTTTTACAAATGACCTGGGAGCAGATTCACTTGACACCGTTGAGCTAATCATGGAATTCGAAAAAGAATTCAATATGGGTATTCCCGATGACCAAGCTGAAAACATTTCTACTGTTGGTGACGCCATCAAGTATATTGAGGAAAATGCAGAATAAGGGTAGTTAAGAGTTCCAAAACTTATTTGTATGAGACGGGTAGTTGTTACAGGATTGGGGGCGATTACCCCCCTGGGTAAGAATGTACAAGACTTCTGGAACGCACTTGTTAAGGGTGAGAGCGGAAGTGATTGGATTACTAATTTCGATACTGAGAAGTTTAAGACCAAATTTGCCTGTGAGGTTAAAGGTTATAACTCGCAGGACTACTTTGACAGGAAAGAGGCCCGTAAACTGGACCGTTATGCCCAGTTTGCGATGATTGCCGCTCATGAAGCGTACCTGGATGCAGGGCTTGATACGGCTGAACATGATAAGGATCGTGCAGGGGTCATATGGTCATCCGGAATCGGAGGTATTGAGACCTTCGCCAAAGAGATGTCGGACTTCGCGACAGGTGACGGAACTCCAAGATTCAGCCCTTTCTTTATCCCAAAGATGATCTCGGATATTGCAGCAGGGCACCTCTCCATGAAATATGGGTACAGAGGTCCCAATTATGCTACTGTCTCCGCATGCGCCTCATCCACCAATGCCATCATTGATGCGTTTAACCTGATCCGCCTGGATATGGCAGATCTATTTATCACAGGAGGATCTGAGGCTTCAGTAAATGTTCCGGGAGTAGGGGGCTTTAATTCCATGCAGGCGCTCTCCACCAACAATGAGGAGTACAAAACAGCCTCCCGTCCATTTGATGCAAACCGCGATGGTTTTGTTATTGGTGAAGGTGGGGCCGGACTCATCATCGAGGAGTTGGAACATGCCAAAAAAAGGGGTGCCAAGATCTATGCTGAACTGATCGGTGGCGGTATGTCGGCCGATGCATACCACCTGACTGCTCCACATCCCGAGGGAGACGGGGCCACTCTGGTGATGACCAATGCCCTGAGAGATGCGAAAATTGCCCCTGAAGAGGTCGATTATGTCAATGTCCACGGAACCGCCACCCCGCTAGGGGATCGGTCTGAGATCAAGGCTATAAAGCGCGTTTTCGGGGATCATGCCTATAAGCTCAACATCAGTTCGACCAAATCAATGACCGGTCACCTGCTGGGTGCAGCAGGAGCCATTGAATCCATGGCAGTGATCTTGTCCATCGTTAATGGTATCGTACCCCCTACCATTAACCTGAAGACCCTGGACCCGGAAATTGATCCCAAACTGAACCTCACAGCCAATAAAGCGCAGGAACGTGATGTAAATGTGGGTCTGAGCAATACCTTTGGATTTGGAGGACACAACACCTCCGCTGTTTTCAGGAAATTTAAGGATTGATGCCTTGAAGAACCGTAGATTCTATTTGGATCTGGTTCATATGCTGGGATTTCTGCCTCGCAAAACATCCTTGTATAGACTAGCTTTTATACCCAAGTCTGCTCAACAAAAAACCCCATCCGGGAATCACCTCAATAATGAACGCCTGGAATACCTGGGTGATGCCGTACTGGACGCCATTGTAGCCAACCACCTGTTTATGCGCTATCCTGAGGGTGACGAAGGATTCATGACCAAACTGCGTGCCCGCATCGTTAAACGGAAAAATCTGGATTACCTGGCTACAAAAATCGGTATTCCTGCTTTTATCGATCGTGGGATTACCACGGGAAGCAAATCAAAACACATCTATGGGAATGCGCTAGAAGCGCTTGTCGGGGCCATCTACCTCGACCGGGGTTTTGGGTGCGCCAAAAAGTTCTTCGAAAGGAAAATCCTGAAGAGACATATCGATCTGGTACTCGTGGCGCAGAAGGATCCTGATTATAAAAGCAGGATTATCGAGTGGACCCAGAAGAACAGTGTGGAGATTACTTTTGAAAGCAAAGAAGAGCACCTGTCGGGAAGCAAGGCACCCTCTTTTGTCTCCGTCATCCTCTTAAATGAAGAGGCGAAAGGTACAGGGAGAGGCGATTCTAAAAAAGAGGCAGAACAGCAGGCCTCAAAAGCAGCACTGAAGAGCATTCATACTGTTTGAACATGGGCGTAAAAAAACATAAGCTGGAACTGGCCATTGAGGAGGATTTTTGTCTGCTGGGCGTGGTTGCAGATGAACCAGACTATAAGTTGTGCTGGTTGATTAACCATGCGCTTGACATGAACTTTGAGAAACAGGATGAGCTACAACTATTTCATAGCAAACTGGATGAGGAGCAGGTGTTTTCCAATTTCTCATATCACGATCAGGATGCATTGATCACCTTCAGAATAATCAGGAACCGAAGCGAAAACGGATACTTCCTGGACGAACTAAAAAACATCGACTTCCTGATCCATATCCAGGGAGATATCACCACCACCAGAATCAATAGTTTTATGCAAGCTGTGGGTGCACTGGAGCCGGTTAGAATGTGTGTTCCCTCCGACCTGAGCCGGATTAAGAACAAAGAGAGATTGATGCTCTGGTAGTCAAAATAACCATCTAACAAGAGGATATATTATCGAATATACCGGCAATTCCTGGTAGTTCTGATATCCATCATTGTATAGCGAATCCAATATGGCTCGCTGCTTGAACACTGGTTTGAACATTCTTCGGTAGAAAGGAAGAAAACCAACCGCCAGATCAAAAATCATATCAAGCAAAAAGAGCAAGCCAGCCACTACCAGGTAAACGAAGCTCGAAATCTGAATATCAAATCCGGGACCCAGGCTGCTGATCAAGCTGAGAGAAACCATCCAGATAACAACTTTAACGATGAGTCCGGGCGTAAGTAGGTAGCTGACCTTTGACCGCACCCTGCCCAGCTTCAAAAAAAGGCTTGAGATAATCCCTCCAAATAACAACCCGGCTATAAACCTCCATAGAATACTTTCTACGGGGAAAAAAAACAGGAATGCCAGGATAGACAGGAACTTGATTAAAGAAGCCAGCCTGTGATAATACACAGCTCTGGCACTTCGTGGGACCACCACACGTTTTACTCTGTTCTTGTACTTGGCACTATGGTTCAAAGTTCCATAAGTACGGACCTCAATATCAACTGTCTTCAACAATTCTATTCTGTAAGCTTTCCCATCAGCCATGGTGCTTCGGCAATAGCAGCACCTGTCTTTGCTTGGCTTTCCAGGAACGAGTCTGAAAAAATTCAGCATCTCCCCTGGAGATGTATTGAGTTGTCCCAGGCGAAACCACAGTTTTCTTTTCTGGTAGATATAGACCAGAAGCACAATACCCATGACGATGAATATGGAGGTGCCAGCCAGGCTTTGCGGGTCCCCGAAAATCGCCAGAAGTACAGGGAAAACTACTGCTGAAACTGCAAAAAGAAGGGCGATGCCATTGCCAGCATATTTCAGGAGCAGGATGGGATCGTGCCATTCCGGTCTGTTGAAATACTCCTCCTGCTGCCTCTTTTTCTCGCGCTGGGCACTGGCCCGTTGCTTCATTTTTTCACGCTCTTTTTTGTATACCTCACCCGCCAACTGTTCTTCATAACTTTTGGCATCATTCAAACCTGCTTCGGGATGGTCTATCAGGTAGTCATATGCTTCGGTAAGCTCCTGGAATTTCCTGACGGCACCTGCTGAATTGTTTCGGTCTGGATGGTATTTGAATGCCAGTTTTCGGTAGGCACTCTTTATCTGCTTCTTTGTCGCTCCTGGAGATAATCCCAGTACTTTGTGGTGTAAGGTCTGAGGCAATGGGGTGCTTTTTACGCAAGTTATTCATTCCCCAATAACCTACAACAAAAGCTGCCCGCCGGGAGACGAGCAGCTTTACACCAATAAACCCTAAACTAAACCAAAATTGCCTGCTAAAGCATCTTAAACTACTTCTACTTGTATTCTATTTCTTTTCCTTCTTTTTAACAACTTTCACTTCCACTTCTACTTCTTCGCCGTGGTCACTGTCATGGTCATGGTCCACATCGTGATCCTCATGCAAATCTCCACTCTCAGTTATAACGATCACTTTCACATTCTCTCCATCACCCTCTTCTTCCATGATCTTCATAACCTTTACTTTCACATCATCATCTCCCTTCATGATAAAGACATTCTCATCCTTATCCATCATCTTCTCATCACCTTCGACTACAGTCCAGTTACCCTCTTCATCGCTCGAAACCATTACTTTAATCTCCTTCTTCTTTACCACATCACCGCTCTTCATCACGATCACTTTTTTGCCATCATGCTCTTCCTCTGTCACCCAAACAAGGGAGTCTCCATGAAGCTCTGAGATTTCAGTTGTCTCACCATCCTTGGAGATAAACACCATTGTTTTTGCTTCACCGTGTCCAGAATGTGCCGTTGTATAGTTATATGTGACATGCTCCTTATGCAGTTCATCACCACTCATAAGCTCCATCATTTTCATCGCATTCTTAGCCTCTGCGGCATCATCAAACTGGTAGCTTGTGTCCTTAACTACCTTGCCATCCTTTGTCACCTTGATGCTCATCTCGATTTGCTCCTGTGCCAGGAGTCCGGTCGAAAGAATAAGCGAGGCGGCAATACTTAATATCCAAAAGGGTATATATATTTTCATGATTGTGTGCTTTTTTGTTTGAACAAATCTATTCCAGAATATCGTTAGATAGGTTTAAAGGAAGTTAAAGAATGTTAAAACACTCTGAATGAACCGATGAGGTGAGCTATCTTTGGGCCATGAGCAGAACCTTTCTGTGGATAGTATCCCTTTTCCTTGCATTCGGCATGGTGGCCATGATCCTGGTTCAAGGATACTGGATCAGGCGCTTCCTGGAGAATGAGGAGCATCAGCTTGGATTGGTTGTCAATGAAGTACTTTCAGATATCTCCGACGAACTGGTTCAGAATGAAACGGTGATCACCATCCTCAATGAGATCCAACCCCCGGTAATTCAACACCAGAGTCAGGCAGTTTGGAACTTCCATATTGATAGCCGTTCTTCCTATGACCGGACAGAGAGCACTGTGGATATTGCCATTGAGGCAGAGGACATCTATGAGGAACACACAACCTTTAGCTATACACCACCTGATATTTCTCTGAAAAACCAGAAAGTACAGATGATCAATGATTCACTTCTGGTAGTTGTGGGTGAAGACATTTCCATGCGGGATACCATCCTTGTTTCGGCCATGCACCCGGACATTGTCAGAAAGGAACTCAGAAACCAGGTAAAGAAACAAGAATACTTCGTAGATCATATTGTCAAGAAAATGCTCATGGAAGAGGGTCAGGTATTGGACAATATCTCCGGCTCAATGATTGAAGCATCCCTCTCTGAAAAACTGACAACCCGGGTTGGGGATTATCCTTTCGAATACGCGGTATATGAGATGGGGCGTAAACCCATATACAGTTCGGAAAACTTCAATGAATATGAGCAATGCAGGTATTTCAGGAGATCCCTGTTCCCAAACAGTGTATTTAATCGTTTCGTCTACATCAGTATTTATTTTCCCCAGGAAAGGCAACTTCTTCGCAATTCTATTAAAATCATGGGGGGATCATCTGTGATAATCACGCTGTTTATTATTATCATGTTCAGCCTGACCCTATATATCATGTTTAAGCAGAAGCGTCTCTCGGAGATGAAGAATGACTTTGTTAACAACATGACCCACGAACTTAAAACGCCTATCTCGACCATCAGTCTGGCCTCACAGATGCTCAATGACCGGTCGATTCCGGATGAACAGAAAAATCTGGGCCATATATCCCGTATTATCCAAACAGAAAGCAGGCAGTTGGGTTACCAGGTAGAACGGGTGCTCCAGATGGCTATTTTTGATCACGGAGAGCTAAAGCTGAAAAGCGAAGCGGTGGATCTGCACGATATCATTGAGACTGTGGCGCAGAACTTCCTGTTGCAGATGGATAAACGGGGAGGAAAACTGGAGTTTCATCCGGAGGCAGATCAATCTGTGATTACAGGTGACCTGATGCACCTCACCAATGTGATCTCCAACCTGATGGAGAATGCCCTGAAATATACCAATCGCAAACCCGAAATTACCATTTCCACTCTGAATGAAAACAGCTCCCTTGTGGTCTCAGTGGCCGACAATGGAATTGGGATCAGCAAAGAAGATCAGAAACGTATTTTCGATAAGTTTTTCCGGGTCCCCACAGGGAATGTACACAATGTAAAAGGGTTTGGGCTGGGCCTTAGCTATGTCAAGCTAATTGTGGAAGAACATGGAGGTACCATTAAAATAAAAAGTGAGCCCACTGTGGGCTCCCGGTTCGATATTCACTTACCTTTAGAAGAGCAATCATAACTGAATGTGCAATGAATGAAATAAAAAACAGGATATTACTGGCAGAAGATGATGAAAACCTGGGGTCCTTGCTCCAGGAATATCTCCAGGCAAAGAATTATGAAGCTGACTGGGTCACCAATGGCGAGAAGGCCTTCCGGCATTTTGAACAGTTCCACTACGACCTGTGCCTGCTGGATGTCATGATGCCCATCAAAGACGGTTTTACCCTGGCCTCTGAAATAAGGATCATGAACAGCAGCATCCCAATTATCTTCCTGACTGCTAAGTCTATGAAAGAGGATGTGCTGGAAGGCTTTTCCCTGGGAGCTGATGATTACATTACCAAACCCTTCAGTATGGAGGAGCTCTTGTTCAGAATTGAAGCCATCCTCCGACGAACAAAGGGAACCCGCGGTTTTGACAAAGAGAGCTGGGAAATTGGCTCATTCACATTTGACGTGAATAAACAGATGCTCACGGGAGATGGTACGGAACAAAAACTGACAACCAAAGAGTCAGAACTACTGAAGCTACTTTGCAATAACATCAACCAGGTATTGGAACGGAATTTTGCTCTCAAAGCAATCTGGATCGATGATAATTACTTCAATGCCAGAAGTATGGATGTCTATATCACCAAGCTTCGTAAGTACCTGAAAGCGGATCCAGGAGTACAGATCATCAATGTGCACGGGAAAGGTTACAAACTTGTCCTGGATGAAGGATAGCGAGAAGGAGTGGATTAATCAAGTTTGAGTACGGCGAGAAATGCAGACTGCGGAACTTCAATATTCCCCACCTGGCGCATCCTTTTCTTCCCTTTTTTCTGCTTTTCAAGCAATTTCCTCTTCCTGGTAATATCACCACCATAACATTTGGCTGTAACATCTTTTCGTAGCGCTTTAACTGTCTCCCTGGCTATCACCTTGGCCCCAATGGCCGCCTGAATGGCCACCTCGTATTGCTGACGGGGTATCAGTTCTTTCAGCTTTACACAAATCCTTCTGCCGAAATCATAGGCATTGTCCCGGTGAATCAGGGTGGAGAGCGCATCCACCATATCCCCATTCAACAGGATATCCAGCTTCACCAGGTCGGCTTTTCGATATCCATGGGGATGGTAATCAAAGGAAGCGTATCCTTTGGAGATACTCTTCAATCTGTCATAGAAATCAAATACAATCTCGGCCAGTGGCATATCAAAGGTGAGTTCCACACGGTTGCTTGTCAGATAGACCTGGTTTTTAAGAGTTCCACGTTTATCCAGGCAGAGATTCATAACCGATCCCACATACTCAGCCTGTGAAATCACCTGTGCAGTGATAAAAGGCTCCTCTATATGATCGATGGCGGTGGAAACCGGCAAGCCCGATGGATTGTGCACTTCCATCAGCTCCCCTTTGGTACTGATCACATTGAAAGAGACATTGGGGACAGTGGTAATCACATCCATATTGAATTCCCGGTCAAGTCTCTCCTGGATAATCTCCATATGTAAGAGTCCCAGGAAACCACAGCGGAATCCAAAACCCAATGCTGCTGACGATTCCGGGATAAAGGTAAGAGAGGCATCATTCAACTGGAGTTTCTCTATGGAATTCCGAAGGTCTTCATAATCATCGGCATCCACCGGATAGATCCCCGCAAACACCATGGGCTTTACATCTTCAAATCCTGATATGATCTCAGTGGTTGGGCGATCAACATGGGTAATGGTATCCCCCACTTTCACCTCTTTGGAGGTCTTGATTCCAGAAATGATGTAACCTACATCACCGGCCGACAGAACATCCCTGGGCTCTGGACCGAACTTCAGCACCCCAACCTCATCTGCATAGTACTCCTTCCCGGTTGCCACAAACTTCACCAGCTCTCCCTTGCGGATGGAACCGTTCATAATCCGGAAGTAGGCAAAAATTCCACGATATGAATTGAATACTGAATCAAATATAAGGGCCTGTAAGGGAGCATCCGGATCGCCTTTAGGAGCTGAAATCCGCTCAATAATAGCTTCCAGGATCTCGTCCACACCCTGTCCCGTCTTCCCGCTTGCTTCGATAATCTCACTGCGATCGCAACCAATCAGATCCTCAATCTGGTCTTTAACATCATCGGGCATGGCACTATCCGAATCCATCTTGTTCAGAATCGGGATGATCTCCAGGTTGTGCTCGATCGCCTGATAAAGTACGGAAATGGTCTGGGCCTGTATTCCCTGGGTGGCATCTACAATAAGCAGAGCCCCTTCACAGGCTGCAATGGAACGACTTACCTCGTAGGAGAAATCCACATGTCCCGGGGTATCAATCAAATTAAGCAAATATTGCTTTCCCTGGTGTTCATGTTCCATCTGGATGGCATGACTCTTAATGGTAATACCTCTTTCACGCTCCAGTTCCATATCATCAAGCACCTGGTCCTGGAAATCCCTTTCGTCCAGGGTGCCGGTTTTCATCAGCAGCCTGTCGGCCAGGGTACTCTTCCCATGATCAATGTGGGCAATGATGCAGAAGTTGCGAATGATATCCATAAAGAATTGACCTGTTTTTTGCGCCCACAAAGATAGTTATTCTCCGGGATTAATATGTAGGCCTTTTGTTACTCTTCAGGATATTGTTATCGTTGCTTAACCTGGCACTATGTGCCAGCTGTAGGCTCCTCTCCCAATATCCTTTCGAGTAGTAAGACCTCCTCCACTTTTATCCCGTTGAACAGACAGGAAAAAATCTGAGAAATCCCGGATCAACGGAAATTTATGGAATAAAGAAGCCGCCTCATGTGACTTATGAGACACCCTCTTCTTTATTAAGGCTCTAGTTTAACTCTGCGTTGATATTAACATTTCGTACCTTGTTACAATGCCGTGATACTTTTCCATGGCGACATTGCTCTCCATCGTCTTGGGCACAAA
>QMPQ01000008.1 GCA_003648635.1 Bacteroidota bacterium
AGATCAACTTGAATCTGCGGAGATTGGCATTATCGAAGTCATTCCTGCCCGAAATGTCAAGCGCTTCCTCTAAGACAACAGCAAAACTCTTTCGTTGAAAACGCAGGGCACTTTTACCACGTGTCTTAATTTCTTTCAGTTCCAGAGGCTCCATACCCAGAAGAAATTCCATACCCGCTTCGTCAATGGTGTAGCTTGTATCCCTGCTGTTATAAATAAATTCCTGCATCTCGGGAGTGACCCGTAGTTCAAATACCACATCGGGATTGGGAGGAAGCTCAACTTCCTTGTAGCAGG
The DNA here is from genome assembly GCA_003648635.1 of Bacteroidota bacterium. Classification (GTDB taxonomy): domain Bacteria; phylum Bacteroidota; class Bacteroidia; order Bacteroidales. The sequence continues at coordinate 298 of QMPQ01000008.1, forward strand.
AGCTTATGCCCACCAGCAACAGACTCAGTATAATGAATTTTAAATAGCTCACTTTTTCCCTTTGATAATGTGACTGTAAAGAAAGTAAAAATGGTGCATACAAACCGTTCTATGACCAGAGAACATTCAAGAGGTAAATGCAAGTTCTGATATAAAAATATGCATATTTGTAATTACGAAAACTCATACTAAACAACGGTGATTTGGGCTTTTAAGTGCCCTCTGGTGAGACATTAAACAATGAAATCAGTCACTAATACAATATTGAAGCAGTGCCAAAAGTCATGGTTTCAATATTCAATTATTATTCTGCTAGCCTTTTTTCAGTTATTCTGTAAACTCGATTATTTACCAATTCAGAAATGGGATGAAGGTAAAAATGCAGTGAGTGCATATGAGATGCTGCAAAATAAGAACTATCTGGTGCGGCACTATGAAGGTGAGCCTGATAATTGGGGATTTAAACCACCTTTATTGACGTGGCACCAGGTTGTTATAATGAAATTGATTGGAGTAAATGAGCTTGCCGTTCGGCTTCCTTCTGCTATATACGCCCTTTTCACTGTATTGCTCCTCTTCCGTTTTATGAAATTTGAATTAAAACTCCCCTCTCTTGGAATTGTTGCTGCTTATGTGCTATTAACATCATATGGATACCTGGACCGTCACATTGCACGAACGGGCGATCATGATTCTATGGTAGTGTTTTTTCTTACACTTCAGGCTATTTACTTTTATAAATACCTGAAGTATAAGGATAAACGTAATCGATACCTGGCTATAGTCACCCTGGCACTGATATTTGGAACCTTGACTAAAAGTGTTGTTGCACTTACTTTCATCCCTGGCTTTCTACTATACACAATTCTTAAAGGAAAACTTAAATATGTATTGCAGCATCGTCAGCTTTACTTGAATATGTTTATTTATTTACTTGTTGTTCTCGGGTACTACTTATATAGAGAATTGAATGCTCCGGGATATTTATCCGCTGTCTGGGAAAACGAATTACTACCGCGTTACAGCAATAATGCAGAGAACTATATATATGACAACTTAAAAGAATATTTCTATTATATCAATAAGCTGTGGGAAAGAAGATTGGTGCCCTGGATATACTTGTTACCCTTCTCTATAATCACTTTATTTTATATAAAGGAAGAGGCCTTTAGGACCTTATACAGGTATTTGTTGCTTATATGTGTTGGCTACCTGGTAATTATTTCGTTAGGTGCAAAGAATATATGGTATGATGCTCCGATGTATCCTCTTATCGCTATAATTATTGCCATGGGTATCTATCAATGGGTCCGTTTTATTCTTCATTTTCCTGCTAAAATATACTTTCGCTGGAGTTTAGTTATACTTATTGGAGTATCCCTTATCTACTTTAGTGTAGATGTTACAAAAAAGTTAACTTTTGCTATATCTGAAAAACAATGGGCATACGAGGAACAGGGAATAAATTATTTTCTTAGGGACAATATCAGAAATGAGCAAAATATCAGTACGATGGGAGTTGCCTATTCCGGATACCATTCACATATCAGGTTTTATATGAACCTTTTAAATGATAGCGGCAGTGACCTGTATTTTGTAAAATACAAGATGCTAACACCTAACTCAATGGTGATTGCGTCTGAGAATATGGTAAAGGAGTATATCGAACATAATTATAATTGCACTAAAGTCTTTGAAAAATATAGTGCTGCTATTTATAGAATCGATGATTCAAGAAAGTAATTGTTCAATAGATTAATTGTTTACTATATTGACAACAATTACTAAATAGAACCATAGAATCTGCAATGAAATTGCAAGCTTATAATCTTTTACCTGAAAACAATTATTGTATGAAAATATTTTCGCTGATTTCAGCTTCTCTACTCCTTTTTTCTGTAATACTTTCGGCCCAGCGAGCTGATTGGGTAGATGGATATGCCGACGGGTGTACCTCCATTACTCTTGGTAAGAAGGCAACTACCGACGGATCAGTAATTACTTCACATACCGACGATAGTCACCGTACACGCTCCTGGATGGATGTTGTTCCGGCACGTAAACACGCCAGCTCGGCCACAAGTCCCATGTTTAAAAGGGTGGCCTGTGACTCGTTTGACATGCCGAGCTACAGCCACCTTCCCATTGGGGAGATCCCACAGGTAAAAGAAACCAACCAGTTTCTTAATACAGCCTATCCGTCTATGAATCAGTTCCAGCTGGGTATTGGAGAATCTACTTTTGGCGGAAGGGAAGAGCTGCAATCCGACTCCGGCTTAATTGATTGTCAGAGGCTCTGTCGCCTGATGCTGGAACGTTGTAAAACAGCACGGGAAGCCATTGAACTGGCTGGTGAGTTGACCGGGAGATATGGATGGAACGATTATGGTGAGGTTCTGACCATTGCAGACAAGACAGAGGTCTGGCATCTTGAAATTCTGGGTCCTGGAAAGGGAAAGACCGGTTCGGTATGGGTGGCCCAACGGGTGCCTGATGATCATGTTGCAGTCAACGCTAATGCAAGCACCATCAAAGAAATAGACCTGGATAACAGGGATTACTTTATGGCCAGTGAGAATGTCTACAGTGTGGCTGCTGAGGCAGGCTGGTGGAATGAAGGAGAGCCCTTTCAGTTTTGTTATGCCTATGCTCCCAACAGCCGGACCTCACTGGCAGCCAGGAGAAGGGAGTGGAGGGTTTTTGATCTGCTTGCTCCTTCGCTGAAGCTCGATCCCTATGCCGAGAACTATCCTTTTTCTGTTAAACCTGATGCTCTGGTCTCGCTCTCAGATCTGAGGTCTGTCTTTTCGGATTACTACGAGGGAACTCCATTTGATATGACCAAAGATATGGTGGTCGCCGATGATAAGGGACAAACTGTAATCTCACCCCTGGCCAATCCACACCTCCCTTACGATATGAATAAACTATTTCGGATCAATGGTGGTTGGGGCTGGCGCGGCGAAAGAACCATCGCACGCTGGTATACGATGTATGCCACCATTATCCAGTGCAGGGAATGGCTGCCTGATGAGATTGGAGGAGTGGTCTGGCTGGCCCAGGACAATGTGGCCACTTCCATCTATGTGCCAGTCTACTGTTCGGGTAGTGATCTGCCTGTATCTTATAAAACTCCTGGGCGTCCCAATGGATATACACACGAGTCGGCATGGTGGGCTTTTAACAGGCTGAGCACACTTACCGCACAGCGATGGGGTGATATGCGCTATGATGTAAACGAGGTTTGGGACAGCTGGCAGGAGGAACTCTTTGACGGACAGGCTGCTTTTGAGGAGCAGGCTCTTGATCTGTATAAAAGAGGGAAGAAAGAAGAACTTGTCAACTACCTGACTGGCCATACCATGGAGTGGGGCGATAAGGTGGTGGAGAAAGCATGGGAGCTGGGAGATATGTTATGGACAAGGTATGATGAAAAATTCTAAGAATGAGCAAAATAATTAATCGGCGTGGGTTTGCAAGTGACAACAATTCGGGTGTGCACCCCGGCATCCTGGCTGCACTCCCGAAGGTAAACGACGGTCATGTTATCGCCTATGGCGATGATCCCTATACGGAAAAGGCAAGTGCCCAGCTCAGGGATATATTTGGGCAGGAGACCGAAGTATACTTTGTATTTATCGGCACTGCTGCCAACGTATTAGGACTCTCCACAGTGACACAGTCATATAATGCCGTTATTTGTCCCGAAACAGCACATATAAATGCGGACGAGTGTGGTGCTCCTGAGAAGTTTTCGGGATGTAAATTACTGACCTGTAACACTCCCGATGGGAAGCTGACGGTAGATATGATCGCCTCCCATATGCATGGGATCGGTTTTGAACACCATGTGCAACCCAGGGTGGTCTCCATTACCCAGGCCACAGAACTGGGTACGGTGTATACGCTTGATGAGATCAGAGAGATTGCAAGGTATACACACGAGCATGGCATGCTGCTACATATGGATGGAGCCAGAATCAGCAATGCTGCTGTTTCACTGGATTGTGGATTTTATGAAATGACTGGCGGAGCCGGTGTTGATGTACTCTCCTTCGGGGGAACCAAAAATGGAATGATGTATGGTGAAGCCATCATCTTTTTCAATCCGACCCTCTGTGAGGATTTCAAATACAGACGGAAGCAGGGTATGCAGCTGGCTTCAAAAATGAGGTATATAGCTGCCCAGTTTAGTGCCTTCCTGGAGAATGACCTTTGGAAAGAGAATGCCAGCCATGCTAACAGGATGGCCCGGAAACTATATGCTGCCGTTAAGGATATAAGTGGTGTGGAGGTGACCCGCCAGGTGGAATCCAATGCCGTATTTGCAAGGATTCCCTCCCATATTGTGCCGGCACTGCAGGATGAGTTCTTTTTCTATGTATGGGATGAGGAGGTGTCGGAGGTGCGATGGATGTGTTCATTCGACACCACTGAAGCAGATATCGAAGCTTTCATTTCCCTGATAAGGTCCAAGCTTTAGTCAGGGGATCAGCAGGGAGCTGTCTCCATAACTCAGGAAGCGAAAGCCCTCCCTCTGCGCATAGTCATAGACCTTTCTCCAATCCTCTCCAATCCAGGCTGCAATAAGCAACAACAGAGTGCTTCCCGGCATATGAAAATTAGTCAGCAGCCCACTGATGGTTCTGAATCGGTAACCCGGGACAATCATCAGCTGGGTAGAGAAATGTAGATGTTCCAGATCGTATTCCCTGCAATATGCCAGCAGAGCTTCGATACTCTCCTGCAAGGGGATATCCTGTGGGAGTTCCTCATTCTCCCATTGCACGATGGCCAGTGATAAGGGCTTGGATGGGACCTGTTCCCTAAGTTTAACGCCCAGCCAGTAAAGAGATTCCAGACTACGGGTACTTGTGGTGCCCACCGCGATTAATCCCTCACTCCTTTTTTGCCACTGCTCCAGAAAACTCTTGCTTATGACCACCTGCTCCGAATGCATGGAGTGCTTCCTTGCATTCTCCTCTTTAACTGGCACAAAAGTACCGGCTCCCACATGGAGGGTAAGATGTTCCATTCGAACCTTTGACTTCTCCAGGTCCTGCAGCAAAGCCTTTGTGAAATGCAGTCCGGCCGTTGGTGCTGCCACAGAGCCCTTGTTCATGCTGTAGATGGTCTGGTAACGTTCCCTGTCGCTCTTCTCTGCTTTCCGGTTCATATAGGGTGGGATGGGAGTGCTCCCCGACTCTTCGATGATTTCTCCGAATGTCACTCCATTCCGCCTCCACTGAAATGAAATTATAAATCCATCTCCGCTTCGCTCCTTAAGTTGTGCTTCAAGCCTAAGCTCTTCACCTTTGATACGGGTATGCAGGAAGACCGGACCACTCTTCCATTTCTTAACATTTCCCACCAGGCAGAGCCAGGTGGATGAAGTCTCAGCCTGGAAAGCCTGCTCATAATCGGCCGGATCGACGGGCTCCAGGCAGAAGATCTCAATACCTGCACCAGTCTCTTTTTTGAAGCGGAGACGTGCCTGGATTACTCTGGTGTTGTTAAAGACCAACCAGGAGTCGCCGGGCAGGTGCTCTGGCAGATGGCTGAACAGGTCCTGGGAAATACTCCCTCCCTTATAGAGTAGCAGTTTGGAAGAAGATCTGTCGGCCAGGGGATATTTAGCTATGTCCTGCCCGGGCAGGTTATACTTAAAATTCTCAAGACGAACGAAGGATGGCTTGGCCATGTTTTCTTACTGATGTCCGCAAAATTAACTATTTTTGCATAGTTCTTAAAAATTTTGCAGTAGTTGATCCTGTCGCTGCAGGCTTCGGCCTGTGGAGGAAAGTCCGGGCAGCTAAGGGTACCGCACTGTTGAAAAACAGATGTCTGTGAAGGCATGGGTGCAAAGAAGAAAATAACCGCCTCCTTAAGGGGGTAAGGGTGAGAAGGTGGGGTAAGAGCCCACCGGTGTAGCGGGCAACCGTTGCAGCCGTTTGTCCTGCGGGCTGAAAGGCCATGTATACCGGTATTATAAAAGCTACCCGCTTCTGCCGGGGGGTAGGCCGCTCAGAAAAATGACAGGAATCCTTTAAACAGGATACAGAACCTGGCTTACCAACTACTGCATTTTTTTACTCTATAACTGGCATCCCAAAGAGAGAGTCATCCAGGGTTCTATTGTATTCGATGGATTCAAAGGTAACGGCGCTTATAACCTGTCCTCCCATTTTTGATCCCATATAGTGAGCCGTAGGGATGCCCTCTACTACCTTATAGTCTTTAAGCTCCGTCTCAATCTCATTTTCCATACCCTGAGCCATCTGAATTGTGATGATCTTTGACATCAGGGAAGTTTCCCTGGATATGTAAATGGTTATTTCATCGCCTTCTGCGGTGGTAAGCTTTATCATATTAGCGGACCCGTCTTCGCTTGTTCCCAGCAGCTCAACTTTATTTCCTTTATCCTTATAATCCCAAAGAGGGCTGTCAATGTTGGCCTGATTGATCACACCTTTAAGTTCATCTGTTCCCATTTCCCTGGGTTCAGTAACTCCCATGCCTGGCATATAGGTCCAGCCAGTGGTGCCATTGTAGGTCTGAATCATTTTTGATCCCATAATTTCAGCTTCTAACCTAAACTTAAGAGGTCTTGCCTGATAGATGGTGACTCCAGTCTCCATTCCCATAAATACCAACTTGCCGTTCATGGTGGTGGAGGTGATCTTTGAGATCTTATCCTGGGCCGAGGCCTTATAGTGATCGTTCAGTATCTTATCCAGGTCCTGTGCTGACAGGGCGGTGATTGCAAATACTGCAATTAGGAAAGAAATAGTAAGTCTACGCATGTGTATAAAATTTTAGTTCTAATCAAATTTACATATTAATTACGACATCTCTAAGAAGGGTCAGATTTCTTAAGAATTCGTCCAGGAGCTCCAATTTAAGCATATTGGCACCATCCGATTTTGCTCTGGATGGATCGGGATGTGTCTCCACAAAAATGCCATCTGCACCCACAGCAATACCAGCTTTTGCCATAGTCTCAATCAATTCTGGTCTGCCCCCTGTTACTCCACTACTTTGGTTAGGCTGTTGGAGGGAGTGGGTTACATCCAGGATTACCGGATAGCCAAAGAGCTGCATCTCCGGGATTCCCCTGAAATCAACCACCAGATCCTGATATCCAAAAGTGGTGCCCCGTTCGGTAATCAAAATTCTTTTATTACCCGATTCGACCAACTTATCCGCGGCAAACTTCATGGAATCCGGTGAAAGAAACTGTCCCTTTTTAACTGAAACGGCGCGTCCAGTCCTGGCACAGGCAACAAGCAGGTCGGTCTGCCGGCACAGGAAGGCCGGAATCTGTAGAACATCAACATATTCTGCTGCTTTCTCGGCCTCTTCAGGACTGTGTACATCGGTGACTACAGGCAGGGAAAATTGTTCTCCCACCTCCTTCAGAATTTTCAGGGCTAAGTCATCTCCAATGCCCGTAAAAGAATCAATACGGGAACGGTTGGCCTTTCTGTATGAGGCCTTGAAAACAAAAGGCAATTGATATTTCTCACTGAGTTCCTTAATGTGTTCAGCGATATTCATGACCATATCCCTGTTTTCCACCACACAGGGACCGGCGATCAACAGGAACCCGTCTCCGTCGCCATAACGAATGGAAGGGATCACTTCTCTAAAATCCTTACTTTTTACCATAATTTTTCATCTCTTTCCACATCTTGTCCAGTCGCGTTCGCATTTCCTCTTCACGGGGATTCTCCCCCGGCTGGTAAAAATGTGGGGTTTCCAGATCCTCCGGAAGGTAGTTTTCCCGGACAAAATGATCTTCGTAATTGTGAGCGTACTTGTAGTTTTCACCGTAGCCCAGGTCCTTCATCAGCGAAGTGGGCGCATTTCTTAAATGGAGGGGTACGGCCATGTTTCCTGTTCTCTGTACAGTTTGCAGTGCTTCATTGATGGCTGCGTAGGCGGAATTGCTTTTGGGCGATGCCGCCAGGTAAATGGTGGTTTCAGAGAGAATGATCCTGGACTCCGGCATTCCGATCATATTTACAGCCTGGAAACAGTTGGTGGCCATTAACAGGGCATTTGGATTGGCGAGGCCTATATCTTCCGATGCAAGGATCACAAGGCGGCGGGCAATAAACTTAATATCTTCACCTCCGGCAAGCATTCTGGCCAGCCAGTACACTGCTGCATCGGGATCGCTCCCTCGCACTGACTTGATAAAAGCGGAGATAATGTCATAATGCATCTCTCCATTTTTGTCATAGATGGCCATATTCTCCTGGAGCCGGTCGGTAACCAGATCATCAGTGATCTCAATGGTCTGATCCGCACTAAAGTCTTCACCGGAGCTTTCCGATTTGACCACCACCTCCAGGGTATTCAGTAATTTCCTGGCATCACCGCCTGAGTATTGAAGCATGGCCTTATTCTCCTGGATATTTATTTTCAGTTTTTTAAGATAGGGATCCTTTTCAAGCGCGCGCTGGAGCAATGATTCAAGGTCTTCTTTCGATAAGGAGTTCAGGATGTAGACCTGGCAACGGGAGAGCAGTGGAGAAATCACCTCAAAGGATGGGTTTTCGGTGGTTGCCCCGATCAATGTTACAATGCCCTGTTCAACTGCTCCCAGCAGGGAATCTTGCTGTGATTTAGAGAAGCGGTGAATCTCATCTATAAAAAGAACAGGGTTGGGCTGGTTAAAGAACTGGTTTTTCCTGGCCTTTTCAATGGTCTCCCGAACATCCTTTACACCTGACTGTACAGCACTCAGACCGTAGAATGGGCGGTCAAGCTGTTTGGAGATAATGGAGGCCAGGGTGGTTTTTCCCACACCAGGGGGCCCCCATAATATAAATGAACTAAGGGAACCTGAGAGCACCATTTTGCGTATAACCGCATTGGGACCCACCAGGTGCTCCTGTCCGATATAGTCTTCCAGGGTCACTGGACGCATACGATCGGCAAGAGGTTGGTTGGGGAACTGAAATGCGGGAGACATGATTGCAAATTTAGGCTTTTTTTAATTTTGTCGCTGAAAGTAAACCATATTATGATGAAACGTAATACAATAAAGGCCAGTATAATTTTATCACTTCTGACAGGAGGACTATGGATTCCCTTATTTTCCCAGATACCCTCACCGGAGTTTATCTATGGAGGGATTGAGGATGCGGAGGTGCTTTTGCAGGAATACCTGAAACCTTTCGCTAATATCATTGGCTCGGATCTGAATGCAGGCTGGTACAATACCGCAAAACCACATGAGCTGGGCGGGTTGGATATAACGGCCACAGTTAGCTGGGCTAAAGCCCCGGCTTCTGCCCTTAGCTATGACCTGGCTACATTGAATTTGAATGGAACCATTGAAGCTAATCCTGGAACCATTGCGCCTACTATTGCTGGTCAACAGGAAAACCGACCTGAGCTCTCTTATTCACAAATGCTCGATATGGGAGGTGGAAATATGCAGGAGGTAGTATACTCCAGAATTACCGTACCCGATGGGGCTGGATACGATTATTTTCCGCTTCCCATGGCTCAGCTAACGGTGGGCTTACCCTTTGGAACGGATGTGTCTGCCAGGTTCATCCCCATGATAGGATATAAAGATTATGGAGAGATCGGACTCTGGGGTGTGGGAGGGAAGCACTCCATTTCTCAATGGCTGCCCTTTCTGAAAGAGCTTAAATTTCTTGATATCAGTGCACAGGGTGGATATACAAAGGTAAGCTCTTCGGTTCATGTGGTGGTGGAACCCCAGGATCTTGTGGAGGTGGATAACTACCCGGATTATAACTGGGATGACCAGTTTATTACCCTGAAGGTGGAGGGTTGGACACTTAACCTGATCGCTTCTCAAACCTTTTCAGTGATCACCTTCTATGAAGGAATAGGCTATGCCAGTTCCAATGTGCAACTGCTGATGGAAGGTCACTATCCCATAAATACTGTGATCCTGGATGAGTCCAGCGCCGATTTCGGAAAGGTCACCTACGAAATTGCAGAGAATCCCATAGATTTGAGCTATGTGAACTATAACAACCTGCGCGTGAATGTGGGAGCCAGGCTCAAGCTGGGCGTGCTTACCCTCCACTACGATTTTACCTATACCCTCTATGCTACCCAATCGGTAGGCATTGGAATCAGTTTCAGGTAAAAGTGTCTTAGCTGAACTCAGAAACCGTTCAGGTTCATTGTTACGGTGGGGATCAAAAGCAGCCAGCCCAGGAAAATTAAAATGGCCATAAAAGGGAGCACCCACTTAAGCCATTTTTCATAAGGTATTTTAGCTACACCCAGGACACCAATCAGTACAGGTGAAGTGGGAGTGATCATATTTGTAAAGCCATCACCCAATTGAAAAGCCATCACTGTAGCCTGCCTTGATACACCGATGAGATCTGAGAACTGTGACATGATGGGCATGGTCAGTGCCGCTTTTGCTGATCCACTGGGTATTACAATATTAATCATGGTCTGGATCAAATACATCATGCTTACAGAGGCCAGCTTTCCAAACTCCTGCATGGACTGTGCAATACTGTACAGCATGGAATCGATGACCTTACCGTCCTCAAGGATCACCAGGATGCCTCCAGCCAGGCCAACCACAACTGCAGCTGAGAGTATATCCCGCATACCTTCAATAAACAGCTTGGTGATCTGATTGGCACTCCTGTTCATGGCCATTCCTGAAAATATTCCCATCACCAGGAAGAGGGTGGCAATTTCTTTCACAAACCAGCCATATCCCATAACCCCGACAATCAGATATATGATGGTGAAAATAAGCATATTCAATATAAAGAAATGAACTGACTTGCGAAGTGAGACAACTCCTGAAATGGCAAACAGACCTGCTATGACCGGCAGAAAAGTGAAAGTGTACTCACTGTTTCCAATCCGCAGGGTAGAAAGGGGTTCCAGGATAGCAAAAACGGTCATTGCTCCCAATAGCATGACAAAAGTGACCCATGCCATCACTGGTGTCTTGTAATCCAGGTGATCCAGATCCACGCCCTCTTTTCCCCTCCAATAATTGTCAGAATCATATACAGGAGAGGCTTTGGGATTTTTTCGGATACGAGCTGCATAACGCAAGACCCAGGCGATACCGACGCTGTTTATTACAAGCCAGACAAAGAGCCTGTACTCTATTCCTGAAAAGAGAGGAAGGCTGGAAAGTCCCTGTGCAATGCCTATGGTAAATGGATTAAGTAGCGCCCCGGCAAAGCCCAGTCCGGCTCCAACAAAACACATGCTTAGTCCGACGATGGAATCATAGCCCATGGAGATTGCCAGAGGAACAAAAATGATGATAAACGCAATGGTCTCCTCACTCATTCCGAATGTGGCACCGAACATGCTAAACACCAGCATGATCAGCGTAATAATCATATTGTCAACACCCAGAATTCGGAAGAAGCGGTAACGCTCCAGCTTCCTGACACGGACCAGGAAAGACTGGATTCCCACATCAATGGCCTTGCTGTCGTTCATGATCCAGAACGCCCCTCCAATAATCAGTATAAATACAATAATATCGGCCTTACCGGCAAACCCGTCAAAAAGGGCACTGAATAACTGCCATGTTTGGGGATGTTTGTCGGCCTCATGGAAAGAACCCTCAACAATAACCTCCCGCATGGTTCCATTAACATCCACAAGCTCTCTTTCAAACTCACCTCCGGGCAATATCCATGTAAGCACCACGGCAGCTGCGATAAAGGAAAATACGATTACATAGGTATGGGGGATAGCTAGTTTTCTGGCCATAGGTCCGGGGATTCAGGTATACAAATATGAATTAAAATTTTTAAGGGAATAAAATTTCTTAAATTTATCCTCCCTAAACAGCCCTTTATGTTGTTGCTCCGAACCCTCTTCATTCTTTCTCTGGCTCTTTTTTCTACCCTTTTGCCAGCAAGAGATCAACTCAAACGAGACAGTCTGAAAGCTCAGATTGAAGGTGATATTGCCGATTCAACCCGTTCCCGCTTGTTGTTTGACCTGGCAGAAGAACTGGGAGCATCAGATACCCTCCTTGCATTCTCAAGTCTGGAAAGAGGAAAAGAGATTGTAGAATCCCTGAATGATGTACAGGGACTGGGACGCTATTACAAGGTGCTTGGAAAAATTGAAACCCGTTGTGGTTACTATGATCAGGCAATTCTGCACTATGACCGTGCCCTGGCCTATTTTAGTGAAGCAGATGATCAGCTGAGCTACTTTGAAACAATAAAGGAGAAGGGAAATGTCCACCTGTTCACGGCAGAATTTCCCCAGGCCATGAACCACTACGAGTTGGCCCTGGACTACTACCGAAAAAACAACAATGTGATTGGTATCAGCCGCTGTCTGAATAACATGGGGATTATCCATAAAAACAGGGGCGAATATGTGGAGGCCCTTTCTGTCTACCAGGAGTCTGTTGTTTACCTCGATTCTGTTCGGGATGCATATGATATTTCACAGGCCTATATCAATATGGGTAATCTCTTTGTTCTTATGGGAAGCTACGAAAGGGGTCTTGAGTATTATGATAAAGCGCTTGAGATTTCAGAACGGAACAATTACCAGCATAATATTTCTCTCTCCCTCTCTAATTCAGGGGTAATACAAAATAAAATAGGAAACTACGATGAGGCGCTCAACCTTTACCAGCGCTCCCTGAGAGTCAGCAGATCACTTAATGATCCGGTTCAGACATCCAACTGTCTGATCAATATTGGGACCAACTATGCAGAAATGGGTGAGCCTGAGAAGGGGCTTGACTATGTGCAACAGGGAATGGAGATGAAGATAGAACTGGGTGATGAACGAACTATTTCGAATTGTTACATCCATCTTGCAGATATATACTCCAAACTGGAGGAGCATGAAAAAGCCATTGAACTATTAAACAGGGCCATTCCCATCAAGGAAGAGCTGGATGAACCCGACGGACTTATCAGGTGTTATCTGGGGCTGGGCTCCATTGCATATCACCAGGAAAGGTATAGGGAAGCGGTCCGGATGGCAAATATGGGGCTGGAGATCGCCCGGGAGATTAGCGCCATAGAGTATATAGCCGAGGGTTATTTGATTAAAAAGGAGATTGCGGTTAAGCAGGGCGATTTTCGTTCGGCTTACCAGTTTGAAACGCAACACAGCCTCTATATGGACAGCCTGATGGATGAGGCCATCGCTAAAGCTTCTATGGAGATTGAGTTTAGAACTCGTTCAAAAGTGCTTCAGCAGGAAAATGAAAATCTAAAGATTCAATCCAACCTCGACCAGTTGCTGGTACGAAAAAAAACTTCGGTATTTTACTCCATCCTGGGTATTGCCGCCGCATTGCTACTTGGATTGATCCTGGTGCTCTACTATATGCGTCGTCATAGAAATACCTCCCTTAAACTGGAAGAAAAGAATCTGGTCATCACCAAACAGAACCTGAAACTGGACCAGGTAAATAAAACCAAAGACCGGATGATGTCGATTATCGCCCATGACCTGAGGGGGACTATTGGCAATCAGTTAACAGCCGTGGAGGTCTTATACAGGATTGAAGGGGACGATAAGGTTGAGATAGACCGAAAAAGGTTGTTGGGTAACCTGAAGAATTCTGCCTCTTATTCCCTGGAATTGTTAGAGAATCTGCTGCACTGGTCACGCCTTGAGGAGGGAGCATCCAACTACCACCCGGAAGAGGTGAAGTTAAATACGCTGGTAAGTAACTGTCTGTCACTTTACAGCGAAAGTGCTAAAAACAAAGAGCTTGTTTTTGAAAAAGATATCAAGGAAGTCATCACCTGTAACTCCGATAAGATCATGATGGAGACCATCTACAGAAACCTGATTTCCAATGCCATCAAGTTTTCAAATCCTGGAGGGACTATCACCATCGGACTAAGTAAGCTTGACGGTAAGACTCGTTTTTGGGTCACAGATCAGGGGATCGGCATGAGTGAAGAGGAGTCGCGAAAAGTAATACAAAATGGGGGTATTACACGTAGAGGCACTGCAAACGAAAAGGGAGCAGGCATGGGTTTAGCCCTGGTACAGGAATTCACAAAAATTCACAATGGGGAACTAATTATTACAAGCGAAACTAACAAAGGCTCCACCTTTGAAGTTATAATTCCCTGTTTAAATTAACTACTTTTGCCATGCAAAAACTGTTGCATGGAAATCATTGAGAAATATTCTTCACCTCTGCAAAAGGAGATTCTCGCTTACTATAAGGATCTCATCCGAATTTGCGTTAACGAGTACGATAAACGCTCCCTGGCACTGGTTAAGCGTAGCTTTGAGTTTCTGATGGAGCATACCGGGGAAACCCAGGAAATTAATGGTATCCATTTAGTGAAATTCTCATCGGGACTGGCACGGATGGCCGTGAAGGAACTGGGCATGGATGCCATCGGAGTCTCAGCGGCATTATTACTGCATTGTTCAGAACTGAATCAACTTTCGAATAATGATATAGCTTCCGGTGTGGGGGAGCGCACAGCTACGGTTATTCAGGAGTTTTTAAAGATCAGTGACCTGGATACTACCACCAACCAGGGGCAGTCCGAAAATATGAGAAACCTGATCCTGACACTGGCCACAGACTTCCGTGTGATCCTGGTCAAGATTGCAGAGCGGCTCTACCTTATGAGACAAATGGAGCTCCTCGAAGAAAAAGAGCAGATCGAGCTCTCCTGCGAATCAAGGTTTATCTATTCTCCACTTGCCCACAGGCTTGGATTATATAACGTGATGTCAGAAATGGAGGATATCTCCATGGCCATTCTGGAACAGGAGGAATATAACTCAATTGCCGAAAAGCTCAAGGCTTCAAACCAGCGAAGAAACCGCTTTATCAAGGAGTTTATTAAACCACTTCAGGAGGACCTGGAGAGGGAGAGACTCCGGGCAGAGATCAAAGGACGGCCCAAAGCAATTTCTTCCATCTGGCGAAAAATGAAAAAGCAGAAGGTGGAGTTTGAAGAGGTTTACGATAAATTTGCCATCCGGATTATTATCGATAGCCCTTTAAAAAAGGAGAAAGCCGACTGCTGGAAAGTATACAGCATAATTACAGACCACTATCAACCCAATCCCGAGCGCTTGCGCGACTGGATCTCGGCGCCCAAATCCAATGGATATGAATCTTTACATACTACTGTAGTAGTTCCGGGAGGGGAGTGGGTAGAGGTGCAGATCAGATCCGCCCGAATGAATGTGATAGCAGAGAAAGGACTGGCTGCACACTGGAAATACAAAGGGATAAAGGGACAGGCCGGTATTGATAAGTGGATACAGCGGGTAAGGGAGACTCTTGAAAACACTGAGATGGATGCTTCAAATCTTATGGAGGATTTGCAATTGAGTCAGTTCAGTAAAGAGATTTTTGTATTCACTCCCAACGGCGACCTGAAAAAGTTTCCTGAGAATGCCACGGTTCTGGACTTCGCCTTTGATATCCACACCGATGTGGGTTCCTCCTGTGCGGGAGCCCGAGTCAACAATAAAAATGTCCCCATCCGTTACCGCCTTCAGAATGGCGATAAGGTGGAGATCCTGCGATCCAAGAACCAGAAACCCAAGATGGACTGGCTAAATGTGGTTGTGACTTCCAAGGCCAAAGGGAAGATCAAACAGGCGCTGAAAGAGGCCAAGCTGAAAGAGGCAGAACATGGCAAAGAGATTTTGAAAAGAAGATTCCGTAACTGGAAGGTTGAATTTAACGACGTTAGTATTCGTAAGGTAATCCAGCACTTTAAATACCGGGATGCCATCGACCTCTATTTCGATGTGGCTACCGAGAAGGTGGAATTGCTCTCGATCAAGGAACTGCTTACCAGCAGTGAGAAACCCCTTGAAGTCAAAGCTGAAAGAAATGAAGAGGAGACGGTTGACCGGCTTATAAAAACAGCTTCCAGGGAGTCGGGCGACTTCCTGGTGATTGATGAGAAACTGGCCAATGTTGAGTACAAACTTTCTCCCTGCTGCAATCCCATCCTGGGAGATGCCATCTTTGGCTTTGTGACCATCAGCTCAGGAATATCCATACACCGGACCAACTGTCCCAATGCACAAGAGATGCTCTCACGCTACGGTTACAGGGTGGTGAAAGCTCGTTGGAACAGCAGTAATAAGGAGGCCTTTTTCCCAGTTAGCCTGCGTATTACAGGGATGGATGACCTGGGGATCGTAAGCAATATTTCGGATGTGATCTCCAAGGACCTGCAGGTCAATATGCGATCCATCTCAGTCGAATCAATCGACGGGATGTTTGAGGGCAGCATTACCCTTTTTGTTAAGGATACCCAGCATCTTGAAGCGCTTATTCGTAAACTGAAGAAGGTAAAGGGAGTCTTAAATATCAAAAGGATGGATACCTAGTAGCGTGGATCGGGCCTGTAAGGGAGTCTGGCCATTTTCTCCACCGTCATCCCCGGGAATCCAAACTCTTCGGTAATTTCACCATAAAGCAGATAGATGCCATTCCCCCTGTAGGGATGACGCTTCAGAGAACCCGGGAAGTTGACCACATCAAAGAATTCACCCTCCACATCCAGGAAAGTGCCAAAATTCATCCACTGCTTTTGTTTGGTACGTACATGTTTAATTGTTACAAGATTACCCAGCATACGTACCTTCTTACCTACCTTTTCTTTCATCTGGCGTGAGAGGATCTCCCCCCGGAAAGCGGTCTCAAGCAGCTCGAAAGCGGGAATCGTCACTGCAAAACCGAGAATCTCCAGCTCATCGTAGCTGTTCTCAAGAGTGGTCTGCTCCAGTTTGGGCAGGCTGAACTCCCGTTTCTGCACAGGAAATAACTCCCTTACAGGATCCCTCTTTTTGCGCTTCCCAAGCACCAGGTGGGCATCCCATAAAAGCTCCTTCTTGCTCTTCCCTGTGAAGCGGAAAGCAGAGATGCGGATCAGAATAATCACCTGATCAAGCCCCACGGGCACCCGCTCAAGGAAATCCTCCAGGCTGCTGAATGTCCCGCTTTGTTCTCTTTCTCCGCAAATCATTCCAACAACCTGCTGCTCCAGGTTCTGAATATGTATAAATCCTATATAGATATCATTCCCGCTAATGGAGGTCTTATGTTCACTCTGGTTCACACAGGGAAGGTGGATGCTGGCTCCCCAACGTCGTGCTTCATTGAAATAGACCCAGGTGCGGTAAAATCCTCCGAAATTATTGATGACTGCTGTCATAAACTCCAGGGGATAGTGTGCTTTCAGGTAGAGCGACTGGAAGCTCTCCACCGCAAAAGAGGCCGAGTGGGCCTTGGAGAATGAATAGCCAGCAAAAGAGCTGATCTGTCGCCATACTTCCTGGGTGAGTCCGTCGGGATAGCCCCGCTGACGGCAATTGTCAAAAAAACGGTCTGCAATCCGGTCAAACTCTGTCCTGGAGCGGTACTTCCCACTCATGGCCCTGCGAAGCACATCCGCATCGGCCAGGTCCAGACCGGCAAAGTGATGGCAGACCTTGATCACATCCTCCTGGTAGACCATCACTCCGAAGGTCTCCTGCAACTGCTCCTCCATAATGGGATGGAGGTACTCAAATGAATCGGGGTGGTGAAACCTGTGTATATATTCACGCATCATCCCCGACTGCGCCACCCCCGGCCTGATAATAGAACTGGCTGCCACCAGGGTACGGTAGCTGTCGCAGCGAAGCTTGGTGAGTAATCCGCGCATGGCCGGACTCTCAATATAGAAACAACCGTTGGTTTCACCTGATCTGAGCTGTTTCAGCACCTTACTATCCTTTTTGAAATCATCCACCCGGTGCACATCCACTGCAATCCCGCGGTTCCGGCGAACCAGCTACGCACACTCCTTGATGTGCCCGATGCCGCGCTGACTGAGGATGTCCAGTTTCTCGAATCCCAGTGTTTCGGCCACATACATATCCCACTGGGTGGTGGGAAGTCCTTTGGGAGGCATATCCAATGCTGTATAGCAAGTCAGGGGCTCTTCAGAGATCAGTACCCCGCCGGCATGAATACTTCTCAGGTTGGGGAAGTCCATCAGGCGACTTCCGGCCTCATAAATATTCTGGGTAATATGATTGTTATTCAGATCGCTTGAGGGATCCTTCACAAGCCGGTCGATATCCTCCTTGGGCAGGCCATACACCTTACCCAGCTCCCTGAATATAGATCGGTCCCGAAAGGTGGAAATGGTCCCGATCAAAGCCGTATGTTTGCGTCCATACCTCTTGAAGATATAGTCGAGCACCTCATCCCGTTCCTTCCACGAAAAATCAATATCAAAATCGGGTGGACTGGTTCTTTTGGGGTTGATAAAACGTTCGAAATAGAGGTCCAGGTCAATGGGGTCCACATCGGTGATCCGCAGGCAGTATGCCACAATGGAGTTGGCGCCGCTGCCCCTTCCTACGTGGTAGAAGCCCCGCGACATGGAGTAGCGGATCACATCCCAGGTAATCAGGAAATAGGAGGAGAAGCCGAGCCGGTCGATGATCTCCAGCTCATGCCTGATCCGTTTCAGAGCCTCCCGGTTCTTGCGTCCATAGCGATATTCCATCCCATCCATGGCCAGTTTCTCCAGCAGGACCCTGTCGTCCTGGGCCGTCCCTGTAAAGGTCTTTTTATTCTTGACGGTCGTGAAATCGAAATCGATGCGGCAATCTTTAATAAGCTCTTCTGTGTTCCTCCTGATTTGTGGAACTTCATCGTAGGCACAGCGCAGCAGGTCGGGTGAGAGCAGCACATCACTTTCACAAGCCATCTGCTCCGGCTTCAACTGGCTCAACAGGATATTGTGATCAATGGCCCTCAGGTGCCGGTGGAGCGCATGGTCATCCTTATGAAGAAAAGTCACCGGGTGCCGTATCACCAGCCTTGAAGGCTCCAGGTTCCATCTGGAGGTAAGCAGCCTGTTCACCTCACCCGGCCGCACACCAATCAGCTCCTGGTCGCGTAGCTTTGCTCTGCTTTTTTTATTTCCCTGCCAGGGGTTCTTACTGAAATCATAGATGAACCACACATCCTCCAGGGGTGGAGCACGTTCGGGCAGGGGGAGCTTCGACTGGTTGTGATAAGAAAGAAAACTGTTCAACTCCCTGAATCCACGTGCGTTTCGTGCAAGGCCCGTATAGAGATAATTGGCCCCATTGCGGTATTCGATCCCTCCCATGGAATGAATTCCGTACTTATGGCAGGCCCTTACAAAGTCGACCATGCCGGTGGAATTATTAATGTCGGTCAGTGCCAGTGCATCTATCCCCATTCCGGCTGCATGCTCCACCAGTGTTTCCACCGCCATGGTCCCGTAGCGCAGGCTATAATATGAATGACAGTTTAAGTACATAGTTCGCTGCGCTCAGTGCCAATACCGATAACGCCGGTTTTTCAGATTATCGATCTGCTGACGATCTTCCGGAGAGGAGATGCTCTTCTCTTGCTGTGACTGTGCAATCTGTTCCTCCAGGTCGTGAAGCTGTATGCCACTGGCCCTTTTGATCGAATCGGAGCCGTAGCGCCTACGCAGCTTGTCCAGTGCCAGGTAGAGATGCACCATCTCCGTAGTATCTTCAAAGAGGTTCAGCTGCTGAACACCCCGGACCAGTCCGGAGAGCCGGACCCCCACCAGGCGAATCAGCATGCGACGCTGATAAAGACGCTCAAACAACTCCCTGGCAACGGGCATCAATGCATGATCAAAAGAGGTATAGGCAATCCGTTTCTGCAGGGTGTGGGTATCAAAATTTGAATAACGGATCTTAAGGGTCACAATGGAGGTGAGTTTCTCCTCTTTGCGCAGCTGGAAGGCCAGCTTCTCCACCATGGAGGTAAGCAGGTCATGCAAACCTGCCATATCCATGGTATCCCGCTGGAAGGTCCTTTCGCTCCCGATGGATTTCCGTTCAGAATACTGGACCACGGGAGTAGGGTCAATGCCATTGGCCTTCTTCCAGATCACCAATCCGTTTTTCCCCAGCAGGCTCTCCATCATCTCTATGGGAATTTGCCCCAGGGTGCCGATGGTGGCAATGCCCATGGAGCGCAGCAGATGGAAGGTGCGGTTTCCGATCATGGGGATCTTCCGAATGGAAAGAGGGGAGAGGAAGCCCTGCTCCTGACCACCGGGGATCTCAATCTCCCCATTGGGTTTGGCCTCACCGGTGGCAATCTTTGAAACCGTTTTGTTCACCGATAAACCGCAGGAGATAGGCAGGCCTGTCTCTTTGATAATGCGCTGTCTTAATTCATGAGTCCACTGCATACATCCAAAAAAGCGATCCATTCCGGTAATATCCAGGTAGTGTTCATCAATGGATGCTTTCTCATACATGGGAGCCTCTTCTGCAATAATCTCGGAAACCATCCTGGAATGCCTGCTGTAAGCATCCATATCCCCCCTGATCACAATAGCTTCGTTGCACAGTGAACGTGCCATCTTCATGGGCATGGCCGAATGCACCCCGAACTGTCTGGCTTCATAACTGCAGCTGGATACCACGCCCCGGTCCGACATCCCCCCTATGATCACGGGTTTTCCTTCGAGTCCGCTGTTCATTAAGCGCTCTACAGATACAAAAAATGTATCCAGATCCATATGTACAACACTTCGTTTCATACCCGCGGCGCTCGTGTTAGTTTTTTTATTATCTTTGATTAGTATATGATCATTATTTTGATTACAATATAATCAGACACTTTATTATATGCAACCATAAATATTGTTTTAACATGTATTTTGATTCAAATATTAAGCTCTTGAGAAAGCGTAAAAAGCTCACACAGGATGAGGTGGCTGCACAGCTCCAGATGAAGCGCTCCACCTTAAGTGGTTATGAGAATAAAGTGGCACAGCCTGGCTTGGATATACTTCTACTCTTCTCGGCTTACTATAACATCGCCATAGATACCCTTTTGAAAGTTGATCTGTCAAAACTACGTGAGACCCAGCTGCAACAGCTGGAACACGGAGAAGATGTATTCCTCAGAGGTGGAAACCTGCGTGTACTTGCCTCTACGGTAAATGCTCATAACCAGGAAAATATTGAACTGGTACCTGTAAAGGCCCAGGCAGGATACACCAATGGTTTTGCCGATCCTGAATACATCAGCGAACTGCAGGTCTTCCAGCTTCCTTTCCTCTCAGGAGAAAAAAAGTACAGAAGTTTTCAGCTACAGGGCGATTCCATGCTCCCTATTCCGGAGAAGGCCTGGGTGACCGGTGAATATGTGCTTGATTGGAAAGAGCTCAAGACCGGTGAGGCTTGTGTCGTTCTGACCATGGATGACGGCATTATTTTCAAAATTATCGAAAACAGAATCGAAAAGGAGGGAAAGGTGATCCTTTATTCCCTGAATCCGCTTTATGAACCCTATGAGATTCATGTGAGCGGCATCAGAGAGATCTGGAAGTTTATCCACTTTATAAGTCACGAAATCCCTGAACCAGTGATCCCTGAAAACCAGTTGGTTCGTACTGTGGCAAGTCTAAAGCAGGACATGGAGCGCCTGAAACGAATCAATTTAGACCAAAATCATCACCCAGAAGAGCCTCCTGTTTCCTGATCATACTCAGGTAACGTAGTTGCCCTGCCAGAAAACCTTCTTTTTGCTCAGCATCGGGCATGCAAATGAATTTGAATTTTTCATCGGAGGAGAGATTCAGTGCAATGATGAGGTCTTTTCGGGAAATATGAGTAGCGCTGGAAGTGCTGAGAAATTCCTGATCAAATTGATCTTTGTAACTGGTAATGAGCTCCACGAGTTCCTCACTAATTACAGGGTCATCACAGGGTATCCTGCGGATGTTCCCTCCGGCATAAAGTTTTCCCTCAAGCTGCTTATTGTAACTGGATATCTCAACAATAGCAAGGGATTCAACAACAATTACCATATGTCCCCCTTCATTTTCAGCCACCACATCTTTCAATCTCACTTCGCAACCGAACTCTTGTATTTCCTGTTCAATAACAAAAGGAATTGCAAAAGTAATGCCCAGGGTGCGTGCTTCATCAATTAGCTGCTTGTAACGAGGTTCAAATATCCGAAGAGGCATATCTTCTCCTGGAAACAGGAAAATACTCAAAGGAAAAAAGGGCAGTATTGCAGTTTGCTGATTCATCTCTAGATTTATGTTCAATTAACAAATCATGTTTCAAAATTGTTTAACTTTTAACGTTTCTATGAATCAAGAAATAATATGATCTAGACACTAGACGCTGAGTACTATCTAACTAATATGTGTTTTACCATAGAAATACATCTTACCAGGAAGGCCATTGAGGATAGGTTCCGGGTCGATACCTCGGCATTGTATGATTTTGATTTTAACTATTTCTACAGGGCATTCAGCAATCCCTTTATCCCAGTGATCGCCCAGGAAGATTCATCGAAGGTTCAGTTGATGCAGTGGGGCTTGATCCCAGCCTGGAGTCGCGACCGTGAAGAGGCGGAACGAATCCGAAAAGGGACCTACAACGCCCGGTCAGAAACTTTGCATGAAAAGCCCTCCTTTAAAGAAGCATTGAGCAGGGGACGCTGTCTGATCATTGCGGGAGGTTTTTTTGAATGGCAGCTTGTAGACCAGGTGAAGATCCCATGGTATATCTCATTGAAAAATGGAGACCCATTTGTATTTGCAGGTCTGTGCGATAGCTGGAGGGATTCCCTTAGCGGTGAAATCAGTAGAACTTGTTCTCTGATTACTACCCAGGCAAACCCGCTGATGGAGCTTATCCACAACACCAAGAAAAGAATGCCGGTTATTTTAAATAAGGACCTGGAAAACGATTGGATTTCCGGAGAACCCTCCCTCTTAAAGAGAAATCTTATATTAACTGCTCGCAATGAATCTGATTTAAAGGCACATACGGTTTCTCCGCGTCTCTCTTCTCCACATGCTGAGCCTTCAGATCCACGTATAATTGCACCATATGAACAACTTTCTTCTGGAAGATTATTTTAAATGATCCCTGGATTTCAACAAATAGAATAATAGTTGTTCTTCTATAAAAGCTTACTAGATAAATAGATGAGTCATAAGATTAACAAGCTATTAACTATTTGTTAATAAAGTCTGTTCATTCAATGTTAAATTCTTCAAGGTTTTTTTCTTGCAGCAATGCTATAAAGCATATACTTTTGGTATACCAAGTGAGCGATAAAAGGCCACTCAGTTCTTTAAATGATTAAGTTCATTAGCTATCAGGGCAACCTGGTAATGTGAACATGGGTCACGCGAACAGCTAATCAGGTATTGATGCTGTTCTCCCGATCTTCGGATCGGACTGTGAACTGGAGTACCTGGACTGCTGTCAAAGGCATGAAGGGAGATTCGAAACGGAAACCGTAGAGTACCTGAAAACGCGGTGAAAGTTGTTAGCAGTTGAGCATTGGCATTGTCTATGGGCAACAGCGGTGCAAGTTGTTCGATTCGTCGGACAGCGAAAGAGATTACAAGGCTTCGGCCTCGTATTCGAACCATAATAACCGTAGCTTGGCGCGAATTAGAGACTACGGTATCTAACAAGCGGAATGGGAACCAGATGCAAATTTGGCTCCCATTCGTGTTTTATACCTCCAAAGCTTAGATAAAATCTTTTGACCAAATGCTTGGAATGAATTATCAATCACTGCAAAAATCTCTACGAACGTGCGTATTCTTATGCGAAGAGCACTATAATATACATTATTGACCGCCCTTCGCAATAAGCGCTTAGCCATTGTATCATTCTAATTATCAGCATATTCTGCTTACGATGAAGAGGAGGCCAAAATAGGGCCTTTGAACAATTCTGATCTAAACTCATTTAACTGTAACTTAGTATTAGTAATAGAAGATCATTGTTCGAATTTTAGTTGTTTTGAAAAAGATTCTGATTTTTATATCTCTGTTTATTTTCCTCTTTTTTGGAGAGATCGCATTGACCTTCTCCGATAAGGGATATCCATCTCTTTTGAATGATGAAGAAGTACCTTTCTCTCTGCTGATTGACAATCAATACTCTGATTTTGAGGGAACAAACAATATAGACAAGCAAATTGATGCTTTTCTCAAGCGCTGGAAGATTGAGGGTGCCAGTCTGGCCGTTACCAAGGATGAACGTCTGGTATATGCCAAAGGATTTGGTACAGCCAATAAGGAAACAGGAGAGGATGTGAAGCCTGGTCACCTTTTCCGAATTGCATCTGTCTCCAAACTGATCACTGCTGTAGCCATTATGAAATTATATGAGGAAGGAATGCTCGAACTGGACGACCCTGTTTTTGGAGAGCATGGTATTCTTAATGACTCAATATTCAGAAACTATGTGGATCCCAGGGTTGAGGAAATAAGTGTTCGCCACCTCTTAAACCATACTGCTGGTTGGTCAAGATACGCAGGTGATCCCATATTCAATCCGCTTTATATTGCCAGGAAAATGAATGTTCCGGCTCCTGCTGCTGTAGAAGATATCCTGCAATATACGCTTACGCGAAAATTGAACTTTGAACCCGGAACCCGTTACAGCTATTCCAACATGGGCTACGCCATACTTGGAAAGATCATTGAGCGGGAAAGCGGAATGCCCTACCAGGATTATGTGGTTATGAATCTGCTTAAGCCACTGGGTATTCATGATATGCATATCGGGAAAAGTTACTATCATGAAAAATACCCAAACGAGGTCAGATACCACAGTAGTGCAGGTGTAATGACCACCCGTGCCATGGATGGATCGGGTGAAATTGTACCTATATATTATGGTGGCAATGATATGGAACTGCTGGGTCCGGCCGGAGGCTGGGTGGCTTCAGCTCCGGAACTGATAAAATTTATGACGGCCATAGATGGCTTTGATGACCAGCCCGACATTCTTACTCCAGAAACCATAGCCAGTATGTCGGATCCAAGTATTGCTGGAAAAGGTCTTTTCGGCTGGAGGGGAAGCGACAGTTACGGCACCTGGTGGCGCACAGGTTATCTCTCCGGCTCTTCAGCCTTGATAGTCAGGCAAACGGATGGAATAAACTGGGTTGTCATGACAAATACCACTACCTATAAACAATCCAGAATACACAGGTATGTTTCGGCTATGATGTTTGGGGCAATAAGTAAAGTTCAGCAATGGCCTGATATTGACCTTTTCACCATGGAAGAGAAACATCCCGGGCCAATTGCAGATATTCCTGCAACAAATCCGAAACTTTAGTCGATATTATTCAATCCCAATTATTTTCCTTTTATCTTAGTGCGATAAGAGCTGATTTTAATGGAACTTTCATCCATCAAACACATAGATCCTTCGCAACTGGCTGATTTTAAGGCTGATTTGTTTATTACTGGTCTTGGCTATGAAAGTCGAAGCACCACCGTGGCACGGAGGTTTGAAAACAACTCCTGCAGAAAAATTGCCCTGGAGAACAACAACCTCATCAAAGAGTATTCATACCAGGAAAATAGCGACTATTTGGAGAAGCATGGCTTTGAGATTATCAGGGTCCAATCTGAGCTTCCTGACGTGGATGAAATTTTCCAATCACTGAGTAGGGATACCATTAATATTGTCCTTGATTGCACCAATATGCCCCCCTTATGGTACTATGAGTTTTTCAAGTGGTTTGATGAGAAACAGGCTGCAGAGGGAAAGGTCCGGATGAGGATTGCCTATACCATGGCCAAGTATGTACGGCAACCTGGTTCACGCAAGGTTAAAGAGATCTTTGATTTTTTGAAGGAGGAGGTAAGACCTGCAAATGGCAAGAAGGTTGCTCTGATCCTGGGACTTGGGCAGGGAAAAAATGTCTCTGATTCGATATTCAAAATGATTAATCCTGATCTGCTTTATCTCTATTATGCTGATCCCCCTGCGGAAAAACGCTTTGTTGAGAAGGTCTTTGTAAATAACCATAACCTGATTAACGAAGCTCCCATCAGGAACCTTGTTGCCTATCCAATCCGTAACGGACAGGCGATCTATCAGAGTCTGATTAATATCATTCTACCTCTGCGCGATGAGTACTCCATTGTGCTTATTCCTCAGGGTCCTAAAATATTCTCTGTGGTATCTATGCTGGTTCATATGGGATACCCCGATATCAGGATTAGTTATCCGCGTTTTAAGAAGCCACCTTCAGTCGATCGTCTGCCCAAAGACGAACCTGTTGTACTGGACATTCTATTCGAAGGCGAAGAGTAAAAACAATTTCATGGTATGGTTGTTATACCAACAAATTTTCTGATACTACACCATTTTCATATACTATAATTATGGCAAATTTTGATATTATCATGCCGAAGATGGGTGAGAGTATTGAAGAAGCAACAATTACAAATTGGTTTGTTAAAGAGGGAGATATGGTAGAGGAGGATGATGTCCTTCTTGAAATTGCCACCGATAAAGTTGATTCTGAGATACCGTCACCTGTTGAAGGAGTTATTAAAAAAATATTTTTCAGGCAGGATGAGGTTGTCGCTGTAGGTACCGTGATTGCAGTTATTGGTTTGGATGGTGATGATTCTTCCAGCCCTGATGAAAAGCCTGAAGCTGTTATCGAAGAGGAAGTTAGTGATTCAGAGCCTGAAGTCATCCATGAAAAGAAGAACGATGAGCCTGTGGTTTCAAGCCAGGGGAGGTTCTATTCCCCGCTGGTCCGAACCATTGCTGGAAAGGAAGGTGTTTCGCAGGATGAACTTGATGCCATCGAAGGAAGTGGATTAAATGGGAGGGTTCGTAAAGAAGATCTCCTGAAATACCTTGAGAACAGGGGTGGAGCCTTACCAGTCCAAACTGAAAAAGCAGTAGCAGCTGCTCCAGGTTCTGCCCCCCCTGCAAAGAAAGAATCTGCGCCAGCATCCACCATGGAAGGTGATGAGGTCATCGAAATGAGCAGGCTCAGGAAGCTGATCGCCGATCATATGATCCGCTCCAAGCAGACTTCGGCTCATGTCACTAATATGATTGAAGTGGATGTAAGCGCTGTGGTTGAATGGAGAAACCGTGCGAAAGAAGACTTTCTAAAAAAAGAAGGTGTTAAGCTTACTTACCTTCCCGTATTCCTGGAAGCGACCGTTAAAGCACTACGTGATTTCCCGCAGATCAATGCTTCCGTGGATGGGGATAAGATCATTTTAAAGAAAAACATCAATCTTGGTATAGCCGTTTCATTACCCGATAATAACCTGATCGTACCAAATATAAAAGATGCAGGAGCCCTGAATCTGACGGGGCTTACAAAAAAGATGAATGCCCTGGCATCAGCTGCTCGAAGCAATAAACTAAATCCTGACGATATCAGTGGCGGAACCTTTACGGTAACCAATTTCGGTTCTTTTCAGAACGATATAGGCACTCCCATTATCAATCAGCCCGAAGTGGCCATTCTGGCAATAGGAGCTATTAAGAAGAAACCTGCGGTGATCGAAACTGAGATGGGGGATATGATTGCCATCAGGCAGAAGATGTGGTTATCCCTTACATACGACCACAGGATTGTTGATGGCGCCCTTGGAGGTGCATTTCTGAAACGCCTGGGAGACTATATCGAATCATTTGATCCCCATGCCGGTAATTTTAAACTCTAAGCAACAATGTCAACAAAGAAGAAATATAGTATTAAGCATACAGACAAAGAGACCCTGGCAAAATGGCTAAAACTGATGCTGGTCGGTAGGGCTATTGACAACAGAGCTCCCAATTATCTGAAACAGGCCATTGGTTGGTCCTACCATGCACCATTTGCAGGCCATGATGGCATTCAGCTGGCCATTGGACAAATCTTTGACCGAGAGCATGATCACCTCTTCCCCTATTACCGGGATATGCTGACAACACACTCTGCAGGTCTCACTGCAGAAGAGCTGATACTCAATGGAATTTCCAGGGATTCGGATGTGGCTGGTGGAGGAAGGCATATGTCCAACCATTTTGCAAAGCCGGAATGGAACATTCACAACGTTTCATCCTGTACAGGAAATCATACCCTTCATGCTGTGGGCCTGGCCCGCGCCATGAAAAAATACAAGGTTCCCGGTGTGGCCATAAGCTCCCAGGGCGAATCGTCCGTTTCGGAAGGATATGTTTATGAAGCCATCAATGGTGCAAGCACTGAAAAACTTCCGGTTATTTTTGTGTTTCAGGACAACGGATATGGCATCTCGGTTCCCAAGGCAGATCAGACTGCTAACCGAAAAGTGGCAAATAACTTTACAGGATTTAAAAACCTGGAAATATTTCATTGCAACGGCAAAGATGTATTCGATAGTATGAATACCATGACCGCTGCCAAAGCATATGTGGCTGAACATGAACACCCGGTCATTGTGCATGCAAATTGTGTCAGAATTCACTCTCACTCCAATTCCGACAGGCACGATCTCTACCGGGATGATTATGAATTGAACTATGTCAATGAATATGATCCACTGGCTAAATTCAGGCGCCTGTTGCTCAGATACGAGCGGTTTACCGAAGCTGAGCTGGAAGCGGTAGAAGCGGAGGCAAAAGGGGTGGTAAAAGCTGCCCATAAGGTGGGGATGAATGCTCCCCAACCAACACCCGAGTCGATCTATGACTTCGTTATTCCCGAACCCTATGTAAGCGACAAATACCCCGAGGGCCTTCATACCTTTGAAGGAGAGCCGAAAAAATTGATAGAAGGATTGAACGAGACTCTGAAAGCAGAGTTTCGTCATAATCCCGACACTTTTATCTGGGGACAGGATGTGGCCCACAAGGAGAAGGGAGGGATCTTCAATGTAACCAAGGGGATGCAGCAGGAATTTGGCAAAGAACGCGTCTTCAATGGCCCCATTGCAGAAGACTTTATCATGGGGACTGCTAATGGAATGAGCCGGTTCAATGACAAACTTCGTATTGTGGTTGAAGGTGCTGAGTTTGCCGATTATTTCTGGCCCGCCATGGAGCAGTTTGTTGAAACTACCCATGAATACTGGCGCACAAAAGGTCAATTTTCGCCCAATATCACTGTTCGACTGGCATCTGGAGGATATATAGGGGGTGGACTCTATCACTCGCAGACTATTGAGGGCTCTTTAACACCTTTGCCGGGAGTAAGGGTGGTATACCCTTCATATGCAGATGATGCTGCCGGATTGCTTCGTACCAGCATGCGTTCAAGAGGTATGACACTCTTCCTTGAGCCCAAGGCACTCTATAATTCCAGCAAGGTGCTTTCACCCATTCCCGATGACTTTGAGGTGCCTTTTGGCAAAGCCCGGTTAAGAAGGGAAGGAACTGATATGAGCATTATAACCTATGGCAATACCACTCCTCTGTGCGTGGATCTTGCAGACAAGTTTTTGAAGGATGACATAGCAAGTATAGAGGTACTGGACCTTCGTTCTCTCAGTCCGCTCGACAACGAAGCGATCATGGCTACTGTTAAGAAAACAGGGAAAATTCTTATGGTACATGAAGATAAGGTGTTTGGTGGATTCGGGGGAGAGGTAGCTGCACTGATTAATGAGATGGCCTTTGAGCATTTGGATGCTCCCGTTAAAAGAGTGGGATCCACCTTTACGCCTGTTGGGTTTAACAGGATCCTGGAAGCAGCGGTCCTTCCCGATCTGGCTAGAATTGAAAATGCTGCAACAGAGCTGTTGAACTACTAATTCTTAAGATCCTAACAATGAATAAAACCGCAATAATATACAGTTATAATACCAAGAAGACCGGAAAGATCGCAACTCTGATTCAGGAGGGCTTTGAGGATTCCACCATTGAAATGCTTAATGCTGAAGAGATCACAGAAGATATCTTTCTATCCTTTGACCATATCATTATGGGCGTAGCCACCTGGTTCGATGGCGAGCTGCCCAATTTCTGGGATGAATTTGTACCTGCCCTTGAAGAGTTGGACCTGACAGGAAAAAAGATAGCCCTGTTTGGATTGGGCGATCAGAAAGGTTATCCTGAAAATTTCCTGGATGGTGTGGGTATCATGGCGGGGATCCTGGAAACTCAGGGGGCAACACTGGTAGGATTCACCTCGTCGGAGGGATATGAATTCGAGAGCTCAAAGGCTTTACGGAATGATGTCTTCATGGGCCTGGCCATCGACTACGAGAATCAGGGATCCATGAACCAGGAGCGTGCCGCTGCATGGGTAGAGCAGCTGAAGAAAGAGTTCGCCTGATACGATTCCGTGAATTTTAACCATGCTGGATAGCATGTTTTAGCATTAATTTTACTTCTTTTGTGCTTTACGAATGTTATCTGTTAATATGTAGAGCCATGGCGAAAGACCGCGTTTATATCTTCGACACCACCTTAAGAGACGGGGAACAGGTTCCCGGCTGTCAGCTAAATACCATTGAAAAAATTGAGGTGGCCAAAGCACTGGAGGAACTTGGGGTGGATGTGATTGAGGCAGGATTCCCCATTTCCAGTCCAGGTGACTTCAATTCTGTAATTGAAATCTCAAAAGCGGTGTCTGAACCGACAATCTGTGCACTTACACGTGCTGTAAAGAAAGATATCGAGGTTGCTGCTGAATCTTTAAAATTTGCCAAACGCGGTAGAATCCATACAGGGATAGGAACCTCCTATTATCACATTTATCACAAGCTAAACAGTAATCCTGAGGAGATCATTCAAAGGGGTGCTGAAGCTGTCAGATACGCCAAATCCTTTGTAGAAGATGTGGAATTCTACGCAGAAGATGCAGGGCGATCGGACAATAAGTACCTCGCTCAGGTGGTTGAAGCGATGATAGATGCAGGAGCTACAGTCATCAATATTCCTGATACTACTGGCTATACACTGCCTGATGAGTACGGGAAAAAAATTAAATACCTGGTAGATCATGTAAGCAATATTGATAGGGCCATCCTCTCCACCCATTGTCACAATGACCTGGGAATGGCCACTGCCAACACGATGAGCGGAATAATAAATGGTGCCAGGCAAGTCGAAGTAACCATGAATGGAATCGGAGAGCGCGCAGGTAATACGTCTCTGGAAGAAGTTGTTATGATAATGAAGAGTCGTAAACACCTGAACCTGCAATCCAATATTAATGCTCGAAAAATTTACAGTACCAGTAGACTGGTATCCACCCTGATGCGCATGCCGGTACAGCCCAATAAGGCCATTGTAGGAAGAAATGCTTTTGCCCACTCCTCTGGAATACACCAGGATGGAGTACTAAAAAGGCGTGAGAACTATGAGATTATCAATCCTAAATCGGTGGGGATACAGGAGTCTTCCATTCTGCTTACCGCAAGAAGTGGCAGGGCTGCATTAAAACACAGGCTTGGAAAGCTGGGCTTTACCTTCAGCAAAGATGCACTTGATAAAATATATGAGGAATTTCTGGTACTTGCCGATTCCAAAAAAGAGATCGTTGATGAAGATCTGAAAATGCTGGCGGGCTCCAGGGACAGGGATATAAAACGAAATCTGCATCTCGATAAATTGCAGGTACTCTGCGGTTTAGGTACTGCGCCAGTGGCAACTGTTTCGCTCATCTGGGAAGGGGTAACGCATACAGCCACTTCGGAAGGAAATGGTCCAGTTGATGCCTCTATCAATGCGGTCAAGATGATCCTGAATAAGAAGGTAAGGATCGAGGAGTTTTTGATTCAAGCCATTACCAAGGGAAGTGATGATATGGGGAAGGTACATATGCAGGTTGAAAGCAAATCTGTACTCTATTATGGCTTCTCTGCATCCACCGATATTGTCACAGCGTCAGTTGAAGCGTTTATTGACGCCATGAGTCAAATTGTTTAGCAGGGCAGTCGCACTTTTTACTATTTTTACATATTGAGAACAGCTTTATTACTGCTCGTAATTCTTACTATGATTTCTCTGGAAAGCTTTGGTAAGGAGACTATTCATGGCTATGTGCACGATGCAGCCACCGGGGAGGCATTGCTTGCCGCTAATGTAATCATAGAAGAATTGGGTACGGGAACCTCTACCAATGAATTCGGCTATTATGCACTATCACTTGAACCTGGTTCCTATACACTGATTTTTTCCTATGTTGGATATACGACTGTTTTCAGGAGTATCGACCTGCGAGAGGGAATGGTTCTCAATATGGAACTGAGTGAGTCCTTAACTGAGCTGGAAGAGGTGACCATTTCTTCCAAACAAAGCAATTCTAACATTACCCAACTTGAAACCGGAAGTTCTAGTTTGTCCATCCAATCAATTCGAAAAATTCCAGCATTTATGGGGGAGGTGGATGTGATTAAAGCAATTCAACTCTTGCCAGGGGTGCAAGTAACCAGTGAGGGTTCTTCAGGATTTAGCGTTAGGGGAGGAGGACGTGACCAAAATATGATTCAGCTTGACGAAGCAGCCATATATAACGCCAGCCACCTGATGGGTTTCTTCTCTGTATTTAACAATGATGCTATTAAAGATGTGAAACTTTATAAGGGCGATATTCCTGCCAGATCGGGTGGCAGACTGGCATCTCTCCTGGATGTTCGCATGAAAGAGGGGAACAGCAAACAGTTTCATGCGAGCGGTGGCATTGGCACCATCGCAAGTCGTCTAACACTTGAAGGACCCATTGTGCCAGATAAAGTCTCATTTATACTTTCAGGAAGAAGAACCTATGCGGACATTTTCCTGCTATTCTCAAAGGATGAGACTGTTCGGAATACCAGACTCTACTTCTATGACCTCAATGGAAAGGTGGACTATCGTATCAATGACAAAAACAGAATCTATCTGTCGGGCTATAACGGTAAGGATACCTATGCCAATAAAGAGTATGCTGGGATGGGTTTTGGAAACCGAACGCTTACATTGGGCTGGAACCATGTCTTCAACAACAGCCTGTTCAGTAATTTCACCCTGGTCAATTCGCATTATTTTTATGACCTGGGAACTCCTGAGGATGCAGAAGAAAATTTTAATTGGAAGTCCAATCTTGACGACTATGGTTTCAAAGCGGATTTCACCTGGTTTCCTTCCCCCGAACACACCTTCCGTTTTGGCGGATCAACAACGTATCATATCATCAATCCTGGTGAAATCACTGCAGTCAGCACAGGAGGTATCAATCAGAGCCTGGAACTGAGTCATGATTACGCTCTTGAAAGTGGGCTCTATTTTTCCGGCGAATCAAAATTTGGAAAGAAATTTGCGTTGCGTTACGGACTTCGCTATTCCATGTTCAACAATATAGGTCCGGCTACCATACCTGTTTTTGACGAAGATTATAAGCTGATAGACACCACCTACTATGAGAAGGGAGACTTTTTTAATTTCTATAGTGGATTTGAACCAAGGTTAGCGGCAAACTATATGCTGAATGATAGGCAAAGTGTGAAAGCCAGCTATTCCCGTACCCGTCAATATTTGCAGCTGGCCAGTAACTCAGCAGCAGGAACCCCCCTTGAAATCTGGTTTCCTGCCTCTCCCAATATTGAGCCACAGATATCGGACCAGGTCTCCGTAGGTTATTTTCGGAACTTCCTGGAAAATAAACTTCAAACGTCGGTGGAGCTCTATTATAAGAAGATGATAAACTCCATCGATTTCAGGGATCATGCCCAGTTAATGCTGAATCCAAGGCTGGATGGGGAAATCAGAATCGGAGAAGCCACTTCCTATGGAGCAGAATTCTTCGTTAAATATGCAAGCGGTGGATTTTCAGGTTGGGTCAGCTATACATATTCCAAAACCTTACGGACTTTTGCTGAGATAAATGATGGCAAGCCTTATTCAGCTCCCTACGATAGACCGCACGACCTGGCCTTAGTTCTCAGTTATGATATAACACAGAGGATTGGCCTGGCTGCCAATTGGATCTACAGTACCGGCCTGCCCTTTACACTCCCTTCTGGCAGATATGAAATAATGAACAATATCCTCCCCTTGTATACGGGAAGGAACGAGTACAGGCTTCCCGACTATCACCGTTTGGATCTTTCTATTACACTTAGGGGCAAAGAGAAACCGGGAAAACGATGGAGAGGGGAGTGGAATCTCTCCTTCTATAACGCGTATGCAAGGAAGAATGTATGGACACTCAATTTTGTTGAGGATGAAGAACAAGCCGATGTGACCCATGCCGAAATGACTTATCTATTTTCTATTGTCCCGGCACTTACCTATAATTTTAATTTCTGATGAGTTTGATATATATATATCGTTATGGTTTTATCCTGATTGCTTCCCTGATCCTGGTTACAGCATGCACGGAAAAAATCGATATCGAACTTGATTCCACCTATGCACGACTGGTAGTGGAGGG
>QMPQ01000009.1 GCA_003648635.1 Bacteroidota bacterium
GAGGAGCCGGGAACCAGTTTTTCTCTCTTCGACGGAGATATTGAAGGGATAAACATTGCCTTTGAGCAGAACTCCAGGATCACCCAGGAATGGTTTTTTGGCGACCAGGAACAGAAATCGATTGTTACCATCTCCCTGCGTCCCGATAGACACTTTACCAAGATAGAACTTCACCACACAAATATTCCAGACGAGGCTTTTGACGATATGGTCCATGGTTGGGATACCTCCTATTTTGGGGGATTGAAGGACTTTTTTGAAAAGTAAGCACCATGTTTCTGAAAAGATTTTGCCTCCTTCTAGCGATCTGTCTCTTACCAGCTATTCTTCATGGCAGGAGTCTGGATGAGATCAGGCGATCCGGAAAAATCTATGTGGCCTTTACCTCTGCTGACCTGAAAAACATCAACTACGATCTGGCACTGGAGTTTGCCCGTTATCTCAATGTTGAACTGATCGAAGTAAAGATTGAATGGGAGGACGTTTTTAAGAAAAACGGGAGCATTCCTCCCGATATTGAAACCAATCCTGATCTCCTGTACACCCCCGATGCACTGAAGGATTCTGATATAATCTGCTCCACTTTTACCATTCTTGAATGGCGAAAAAAACTATTTGGTTTTGCTGAAACACTTCAGTCGGCCGAACTTTTAATGATCAACAAAAATGAGGAACTCCCACGTGGAATCGCAGATCTCTCTAACAAACGGGTGGCGTTTTTGGGAGCCACTACTTTTGAGCAGCATCTTAAGGAAATCAATAGTACCCTTGCGGAGAAGATTGAGCTGGTCAGGACCAGGACCACGGCAGAAACCAAACAACTGCTCGAGGAAGGCCGGGTTTACGGAATTATCCTTGACGCTGATGAGGCTCTGAATTTCAATGCGAACAGTGGACAAAAATATAAAATTGCCTTTCCCATTAGTGAAACCAGCCGTACTGCATGGGCCGTTGAAAAAAACAACCCGCTGATCCAGGAGGTTGAAAATTTCTTTGAGACCATTTCAAACAATGGCGTTCTGGATGAGCTCTTTTACAATAGGTTTGGTATTACATACCACTCTTTTGTGGACCGGCTCAATAAAAACCTGAAACTGGATCGCTACCAGCGTGACCTGGATGAGATCCTGGCTTCCCGCAAACTTGTGGTGGCTCTCAGGGACAGGGATTTTGTATATCACGAAAACG
This sequence comes from Bacteroidota bacterium, assembly GCA_003648635.1. Taxonomy (GTDB): domain Bacteria; phylum Bacteroidota; class Bacteroidia; order Bacteroidales. Next base: position 1,189 of record QMPQ01000009.1, read on the forward strand.
GCCAAAAGCAATTCATGCATGCGCTTGCCGAAGAATTTGCCGACTACCTTGGTATTTCTCTCGAGTTTGTAGTCACACCCACCTTTACAAAATACTGGGAAGACAAGGAAGGAAATGTGATCAGGGACTCTTCTTACACCCCGGAATGGTTCAACTATTTTGATCTTGCTACGGAGACTATTGCAGACCTGGACTGGAGATCCAGGAAAGTTAATCTGGTACCCGTCTACACTTCGGCTTACATGGTGGTGGCCAGGAAAGGTGTTGACATAAAGACTCTGGATGATTTAAATAAATTCCGTGGAGTGACCGGCAGTAAAACTGTCTATGAAGATATCCTGAACCAAAATGGTATTACTAATTACTACTATGAAAACGTAAACAATTTTATACCAGAAGTTTTATCGGGAAACGCGGATTATACCATCCTCTATAATGCCTTCAATGAACTCTCGTCCTACCCCGACCTGGAAGGAAAACTGGAACTGGGCAGTGTGGATGTTTGCTGGGCGCTTCGCAAGGATCAGCCGGAACTGCAAAAAGAAGTTGAAAAGTTCATAAGCCGGTCGCAGCAACAGGGATTGATAGGAATCCTTTTGAAAGCATTAAGAGGAAATACACTTCAGACACCTGAAGCCTTTATCAACAGTTATTATGAGCGCTTTCAGACCGGCCAGCTGCCCTATGTGAATTACGGAGCTGATGACGGCCTTCCTCAGGAAGACATCCTTTCCATTTTTCAGGACAGGAAGGGCTATATGTGGTTTGGTACCAATTCTGGAGCTGTTCGCTACAATGGCAGGGAGATGACCGTTTTTAACCATGAACAGGGACTGCCTGGAAACACTGTAAGAGATATAAAGCAGGACAGCAGTGGATGCATGTATTTTGCCACCACCAGCGGAATTGCCAAATTCTCCGGCGACTCTACCATAAATATTCTGTGGAGTGGGATTTCCTTTCATACCATCTTTATCGATTCCAGAGATAATCGCTGGTTCATGGGTGACGACGGAATATACCTGGAAAGGCCAGACGAAACAATCGCCTATCTCAATGATGAACATACCATTCTGCCAGCGGTCATTTACAGCATCACCGAGGATCCAGGTAGCAAGAATCTGCTATTGGCCACCATCGAAGGGGTCTTCATGTTTGATCCGGACAAGAATCAGTTCGCCCGTTTGAGTGATATGGATTGCTATTCCCTCTTTATTGATCCCAATGATAGTATCTGGATATCCACCCGGGATGGACTCGCCATTACACATCTTCCTGCGCTGATTGAAAATCGTCGGCTTACCACATTTCATAATCTGAATACCAGTCTTCAATTTCCTGTCAATATCATCTCAGATATCACTACCAATAAATTTGGCTCTGTATGGCTGGTGACCGATTCAAAGATTATGCAGGTCACCTCTACCGACCAGAAACCAATTATTTACGAGCAGGAAATAGGAATTAAGAACAATAAGATTCTCTCCTTTCTAATTGATAATGAAGATAATATATGGATCGGTTTTTCGGGAGGACTACAACGCCTTACCAATCGTAAAGGCTTGCGGAATTTTTATCCAGGCACTATCAATAGTTACATCTATTCCGTTTTCCAGGACAAGCAACAACGAATGTGGATCACCTCGGACAACGGAGCCTTCTATTTCCATGAGAAAAATCTGGTCAATTTTACTCCCAAAATTGGATCTGACAACACCAAGTTCACAGGCATTCTTTTACCCAGCAACAATATTTTACTTGCAAATAACGAAGGCTTGTTCGAAGTAAGCGGCAGGACATTGGAGATCGTCAAACATAAGCCATTCACGCAAATCGCACATAGCGTGGAAAGCATTTTTGTGACAAGTAAAGGGGAGATATTTCTGCTTACCGGGATCAACGGAGTCATATATTACTTCCCAAATTTCTACTCCCAGCCAAGTGAACTGAAGAACAAATACACGGCTAACATCTTTCAGTTGATAGAGAAGGACGGCTTAGTGATCGGAGGAAACAACTCGGGTTTTGTGTCATTCAACGGAACTGATTTTGAGCTGCTGCAAAAAACCGAATGCAGCATCTGGTCACTCTATCTGCAAGAAAACCATGTATGGGTAGGTACCGATTGCGGGATTGGCCTTGTGAAAGATGGTCGTTTCGAGCAGATGGAGCTATCCTCCTTCGACCGTGAGATGATGATTAAATCCATTCATCCGGCTAAAAACAGGAACTATCTCTGGCTGGGAACCAACAAAGGATTCAGTTATTTCAACACCAACACCCAGGCATTTGAATTTACCATAAATACCAAGGATGGTCTTAGCGGTGATGAAATTACTCCCAGCGGACTCTTCATGGACAGCAATGATATTCTATGGGTAGGGACCTATCACGGAGTCTCCAATTTCAATATCAGGGCCAAATCAACCCAGAACTACGCCCCGGTTTGTTACATCGAAAAAATGTTCCTTAATAATACGCGGATACCACCCGAATTAGGAAGGTCTTTCGCACACAATGAGAACAATTTTATCTTTGAAATTAGCGCCCTCTCTTTTTCAGATGAAACATCTGTTGAATATGAATATTACCTGCGTGGAAAAGGAAATAAATACTCCTCCTACCACCGTGGAAATGAATACAAAGCTGATTACAACAACCTGCCTCCCGGCAAATACGAGTTCCTCTACAAGGCCAAAGGCAAAAACAACATATGGGGCTACACAGAAAATTTTAGTTTTACCATTCGCACAGCATGGTACAATACCTGGGTGTTCCGGATTCTGATTATAATTCTGTTTATCTCAAGCACCTACCTGCTCTATATTATCAGGATCAGGACCATCAAAGCCCAGAATGACAAATTGGAACAACAGGTCAGGGAGCGAACACATGAACTGGAAGTGGCCAACACAGAGATTGAGGCCCAAAGAGATTTTGCAAGATACCAGCGCGATCAGATTGCCCAGCATCAGAAATCAATCATGGACAGCATTAATTATGCGCTGACCATACAAAACTCCCTACTCCCCTCCTCCCAGATTCTAAAAGCCAAACTCCCCGAACATTTTATCCTGTTTAAACCACGTGATATTGTGAGTGGTGATTACTACTGGTTCAGCGAACAGGAGAAGCACTACTATGTTGCTGCAGCAGACTGCACCGGTCATGGGGTTCCCGGCGCTTTTATGAGCATGCTCGGAATATCCCTTATGAACGAGATTATTAATAAACATCCTGACATCGATCCCGATAGTCTGCTTAATGAACTACGAAGCCAAATCATTGAAACACTGCATCAGAAGGGCGACCCCAGTGCAGCCAAGGATGGAATGGATATGGTTGTCTGCAAAGTGGACAGAAATAATAGCCGAATGTTATTTGCAGGTGCCAACAACTCCCTATACCTGGTAAGAAAAAAAGAGCTTACCGAATATAAGACAGACAAAATGCCGGTCAGTATTCACCTGGTTATGCATCCCTTCACAGGTCACCAAATCGATCTGAAACCGGGGGATAATGTTTATCTCTTTTCAGATGGGTATGCCGACCAGTTCGGTGGTCCTCATGGCAAAAAGTTCAAATACCTTCCATTCAAACGGCTGCTGGTCTCAATCTCAGAAAAAGAGATGCATGAACAGGGATTGCAGCTCGATAGAGAATTTGAGCAATGGAAGGGAGATACGGATCAGATTGATGATGTGGTAGTCATCGGTCTGAAGTTCTGATACTGCCTGTAACTTTCCACCCCATACTTACGTCTTACCACCAAATCAATAAAACCAGAACGAATGAAGAAAATAATTTTACTATTGATAGCATCTGCTATGTTGCTGCCAGTAAGAGCACAGCAGGTGGATAGCATACCGGAAGTCACAGCTGCTCCCGAGGTGGAAGAAGCTCCTGTTGTGGAAGAAGCTCCTGTTGTGGAAGAAGCTCCTGTTGTGGAAGAAGCTGATGTAGCTCCTGCCTATGCTGACACCGTCAATGTAGTAGGAGCAGTTGAGGTTATAGAGACCCCCGAAAGTACAAGGGTAACACTTGGACAAAACGAAGTGTTTATTGTGGAAGAAAATGGTGATACAGTCAGGGTTGTCCTTGGTTCGCGTGGCATTAGTATCGTAGAAGGAGAAAATGGCACTGAGATAAAAGTGATAGACATGGACGATTATCCACAGAAATCATACAGGCATAAGAAGAAAAGATTCAGACCTCATTATGCTGGTATTGAGCTCGGACTGAGCAGCTATCTGACAGCCGATAACAGCCTGACACTCCCACCTGAAGATGCTTACATGGACCTGAATACTGGTCGATCCTATAACTTTGGTATCAATTTCGTGGATGTGGGAGTTGGTCTGGGTACGGATAAGATTGGACTGGTAACTGGAATGGGCTTCGAATATATCAACTATAATTTTAATGGTCAGAACAGCATCCGAAAGGATGACATTACCGGTGCAATCGGGGAATATGTTCCTGATTATGCAGCGAATATCACCAAATCGAAAATGACCATGTGGTACTTAACCGTACCCCTTCTTATCGAATTCCAGATACCTGCCGGAAGAAAAAGGGTGAATCTTTCAACTGGTGTGATAGGGGGTCTGAAGCTTTGTTCAAGAACCAAAATTAAATACAACAGTGCCGGGGGAAAGGCCAAAGAAGTGCTCAAAGGAGACTATAACCTTTATCCAGTGCGCTATGGATTTACCGCCAGGGCTGGTTATGGATTCATGCACCTCTATGCAACTTACTATCCAACCTCCCTTTTCAAAAAGGACCTGGGACCTGTACTTTATCCCTTCCACATCGGATTGTTTTTTGCCTTCTAAAAACTTTACTCCAATACCGTCAGACCGGCTATTCGTGGGATGTTCCCTGAATGGCCGGTTTTTTTATGTTCAGGCGGCTTTATTAAAATATTAACTTTGTAAGTAAACAATAAAAGACTTGCTATGAGACTGCTCCTGATCAGTAATTCTACAAATGCAGGCGAAGCTTACCTGGATTATCCCAAATACAACATTCGTGACTTCCTTGGAAGCCTTTCCCTCGATTGCTTATTCATTCCCTATGCCGGAGTAACCATCAGCTTTGACGATTATGAAGCACGTGTAAAGGAACGCTTTGCAGAAGTGGGGCACAGGATTACATCTGTCCACCATGCATCAGATCCCATCGCCGCTGTTCAATCCGCTGAAGCCATTGTGGTGGGTGGTGGAAATACTTTTCAGCTGATTAAAATGATTCAGGAGTTTGGTTTGATTAATCCGGTAAGAGAGAGGGTGCTTGGAGGCACGCCTTTTGTGGGCTGGAGTGCTGGAAGTAATGTATGCTGTCCCACCATCAGGACCACCAACGATATGCCAATCCTGGAGCCTGAGAGCTTCAATGCCTTCAATCTGATTCCTTTTCAGATCAATCCACACTACACCGATCTGAATCCCCCGGGACATGCCGGTGAAACCAGGGAGGACCGCATCATGGAATACCTGGCGGCCAATCCCGGAGATACGGTCCTTGGATTAAGGGAGGGATGTATGTTTACCGTGGAAGGAAAACAGATGAAATTGACCGGAGAACGGCCGGTACGCTTATTTAGATTCAACCAGACTCCCATTGAACTAGACCAAAGTCACGACTTCAGCGAATTTCTGGAATAAAGATGAAGAAGAGGTTCAGGATCATACTTGAGTACCTGTCGGCTTTTGTGTTGATCGTCCTCCTGCTGCTGGCCATTGCCGGGGTGGTGGTGGTCAAATTCTATGGCGACGATCTCAAATCCTTTGTAATGGAGCAGATCAATCACCGCCTCGACAGCAAAGTGGATGTGGATGAGATCACAGTCAAAGTATTCCAGAAATTTCCAAATACCTCTATCCAACTGAAGAATGTGACCATCTGGTCCACACATAATTTCAATACACGGGGTTTTGATGGACCCGGAGCTGATACACTTCTAAGTGCAAAAAGCATCAATGTCAGTTTTAATCTCCTTGGACTGATCCGGAAAAAATACAATATCCGTCAGCTGGAAATTAAGGAAGGGACCTTGCACCTGTACACAGACCTTGAAGGAGAAGTAAACTACAAAATTTTTTCTGGTGCTGGCCGGAAGCAAAAAGAGGCCTCTCCGGTAAACCTGTCAAACCTTAGAATCACCGATTTTTCCCTGGTACTAAACAACCAGGTCAAGCAACTGTACTCTACGGGAAACCTGAAACGTATCGACCTCAACGGTAGAATCTCTAAACGCAACACACAACTCAAAGGTGCATTGACCGGATGGCTTGGTGAGCTATCGAACAAAGAGATCCTATATGCCTCCAACAGAGAGATAGAAGCAGAACTGAACCTGGATGTCAAAGATTCCCTCTATACCATCAAATCGGGACAGCTTCAATTGGATCGAATCGTAGCTGATATGGACGGTCATTTTGTTCTTCACCACGGGGAGGGTATAGAAATGGACCTCTTTGCTACTGCCAGGAATCTAGAGATACACGAGGTGCTTGACCTCTTACCCAGTGAAATAAGCAAGCCCCTGCTGGGAATCAGGGGAAACGGGATTCTTCAGCTTTACTCCAGAATCACGGGAATGGTCAGTTCAACCCTGACACCAAAAATTGAAGCAGATTTTCAAACTTCCAATGCGAATTTGTCCTGGGACATGCTTCCCTTTTCTGTCAAAAACCTGAACCTGAATGGGACATATTCAAATGGAGGTGAATTTAATCCAGTGACTACTTCCCTGATCATTGAATCGCTCACTGCCGATGTTGGTAGCGACCACCTTTCCCTGAACGGTCGCATTCACAACTTTTACGACCCCGATTTTGCCTTTAAACTCAAGGGAGATATTCATCCTGAACAGTGGCTTCGTTGGTATGACCAGATTCCCCTGGATAAAGCAAGGGGGACAATCTATAGTGATATCAATGTTTCGGGTTCCTATGACAGGCTAAAACCGAAAGGCCAGAAATTTCTGGCTTTTGATTTTGCCGGCGGACTCTCTCTGGAGGAAGTGATGTTCCGAATTCACAAAGATGATACTCCTTTCACCAATCTGAATGGCACAATTCATATTGAGAATGACTTCTGGGAACCTTCCCTTGCCGGATCATTTGGACAAAGTGATTTTACCTTTTCAGGTTCCGGTCTGAACCTGCTCTCTTACCTGATGAAAAATGATGAGCCTCTGGTGGCATCCGCCACAGTGCATGCTAATCAGATTGATCTTCAAGAGATTATGGATAGTTTTACACGGGCTGACAAGCAGCGGGATGGGGCCATTCTGTTTCCGGACAGACTTAAGCTTAAACTGGACTTTGTGATCAATGATTTTACCATGCAGCGTTTTAATGCCAGTCATGTAAGAGGAGTGGCTACTTACGATTCGCCTGTTTTGATGGTGGACTCCCTGACCATGCAGACTATGGATGGAACCCTGACAGGAGATTATAAAGTGGCACAGGACCAAATGGGAGACATCTTTGTCAACGTCAATTCAACACTCTACAACCTGGACATCAAAAGACTTTTTTATTCATTTAATAATTTCGGACAGGATCAAATTACTGATGAGCACTTAAAAGGGACCATTTCGGGCAAGTGCATGTTTTCAGCCGATTTTGATTCTACTTTCTCCATCAGAAAGGAGTCCATTCTCAGTGAAAATAGTGTCAGCATAAAAGAGGGTGAGCTAAACAGCTTCTCCCCAATTCTTGCGCTTTCCAGATTTATTGAAGTCGAGGAGCTAAAGAATATTCAGTTCGAAACCTTGGAAAACAACATCCTGATTAAGGAGGGCCAGGTAATCATCCCCTCCATGGAAATTCATACCAATGCGCTGAATATGTCAGTCTCTGGCATCCACGAATTCAACAATCACTATGACTACCGACTTAAGTTAAAATTATCTGAGTTATTATATAGCAAAGCACGAGGGGCCAGGAACAGTGAATTCATTATTGCCGAAGATGATTCCGATACCAGAGTTCTTTTTCTAAAGGTTTACAACGATGGCTCAGGAGCACAGGTGGAGAGGGACCGGGAAAAGACTGCAGAGAAGATTCGCAATGATTTGAACCAGGAAAAAATTGAGCTGAAGAAGATACTGAACGAAGAGCTTGGTCTATTTAAACGTGATACAACTATAGTTGAGGCTGAAGAGCCACAAAAAGATATCGAGGAATCCTTTACCTTTGAGTTTTCGGAAGAGCCCGACAGTACCAGTGAAGTGAAAACAAAAAGAGAAAAAGGGCGCTGGAGGAAGAAGAATCTTAAAAAAGATAGCACTCAGAATTAACGTGAAAAACAGCCATAAGTTGGATATATACAGCAAGAAGCAGCGTTGGAAGCAAATTCTTCTTTTGTCAGCTGTTCTGATTGGTGTAGGTTCGCTCTGGTATACCAGCGGACTGGTTAAGCATATTCAAATCACCGAAAGACAGAAAATGGAAGTGTGGGCCGAAGCGGTTCGCATTGTGACTAGTGCTGATCTTGATACCGAACTTGCCTTTCCCTTCTCCGTAATTGAAAACAACACGCATATTCCGGTGATTCTTACCGATGCTGAGGGTGAAATCATATTCCAGAGGAACCTGGATTCATTGAAAACTGAAAATCCGAAATACCTCTTCAGGCAACTGGAGCATGCACGTGAAGAAAATGATTCCCTGGTGATTGATCTGGGCTCAGGCGAATACCAACTACTGTATTATAGGGATTCTTTCCTGCTCCGTCAATTGATCTTCTTTCCTTATGTTCAGTTGGGTGTGATTATTCTATTTATTCTGGTGTCTTATATTGCTTTCAGTGTTTCAAGGACGGCTGAACAAAACGAGGTGTGGACCGGAATGTCAAAGGAGACCGCGCATCAGCTTGGAACACCTATCTCTTCGCTGATAGGCTGGATGGAATTGCTCAAGGACTCTGACCTGGATCCTTCCATGATCCTTGATATGCAAAAAGACACTTCCAGGCTGGAAAAGATCACTGACCGCTTCTCAAAAATTGGTTCCAGGCCCTTAATGAAAGATTCAGATCTTACTTCAATCCTGAAAGAGAGCCTGGAATATATCAAAAACCGGGGACCGCATAATGTGGAATACCTCCTGGATCTGCCCTCAAAACCAATTATAATCAGCCTCAACGATACGCTGTTCGAATGGGTGATCGAAAACCTCCTTAAAAATGCCACGGATGCCATTGAGGGGGCTGGAAGAATCATCCTGCATGCAGTGGATATAGAGGACAGTGTTATCGTTGATGTGGAGGATACGGGAAAAGGAATTGCCAAATCAAGGTTCCGAACCATATTCAAACCTGGCTATACCACAAAGAAGCGGGGTTGGGGTCTGGGGCTATCGCTTTCCAAGCGCATCATTGAAAGCTATCATCATGGGAAAATCTATGTGTTTTCCTCCAGCCCTAATGATTCCACTATTATCCGGATTATTCTGAAAAAAACGAAAACTCAGGATCGGGAAACCAACTTATAAACTTTATCTGAACGCCTGATAAGCTGTCCAACCGGCAGGGAACATCTATCTCCTTTGTCAGCGGCTTCACAGTTTATTTCATTTACCCTCAGCTCTTTAACCTTAATTTCAATGGCGCCGGTAGTCGGACCGATAAAGACAATGGTATCCCCCACTTTAAGCGTACCGGTTTCAATAAGCACCTCAGCTACTCCGATCCGGTCAAAATAGTTGGTGACTTTTCCCGTATACACTTTTTTCAAGGTAGCTTGGGAACCATATTTTTCACTCCATTCGCCCAGTCGCTGCCCGAGATAATACCCATCCCAAAATCCCCTGTTAAAAACAGTAGAAAGTCGTTTGTCCCATGCATCTATAAGCTCCCTGGTAAAAGAACCACCCACATAGGCATGAATGGCTTCATTGTAACATGAAACAACCGTCCTTACATACTCCGCTGATCGGGCTCTTCCTTCGATTTTTAAAACGGACACACCCGCATCCAGCACTTTATTTAAGAAATGGATGGTCTTCAGGTCTTTAGGCGACATGATATATTCATTGTCAATATCCATCTCTACCTCCCGGTCTTTATCGGTCACAGTATATCCCCTGCGACAGACCTGGTAACAAGACCCTCGATTTGCCGATTGGTTGTGCTCATGTAAACTCAGGTAACACTTACCCGAAATGGCCATGCAAAGGGCCCCGTGTACAAACATTTCAAGCTGGATCGGCTTACCTGATGGCCCTTTTATTTCCTCCAATTCAATGGCACCAGCCATCTCCCGGACCTGTTCCAGGTTGAGCTCTCTGGCCAGTACAGCTACGTCGGCAAAATTCGAATAGAACTTCAGCGTCTCTATATTGCTGATATTCAATTGTGTGCTTAGATGTACCCGGGCGCCTGAACTAAGGCAATACTGCAAAACCGACTGATCCGATGCAATAATTGCATCCACTTCATGCTTAACAGCCAGGTCAATGATCTTTCGCATTTGGACCAATTCATGGTTGTATACCACGGTATTAACAGTGATATAGGCCTTTATCCCAAACTCCCTTGCCCTGGAAACAATCTGGGGAAGGTCTTCCGCAGTAAAATTAGCGGAAGAACGTGCTCGCATATTCAGTTGCTCAATACCGAAATAGATGGCATCTGCCCCCCCCTGTCCGGCTGCCGTAAGCGAATCATAAGATCCGGCTGGAGCCAGTAATTCAAAATCCTCTCTCTTTTTCATACTTTATCAGAAGTTTGGCATTGACCACAGGATCCACATCCAATGAGGAAAGAACCTGGTATCGCTCGTGGTTTTTATCCAGGGAGTACATATAGGCTTTGTCGTAGTAATGAAGTGTTATCATGGCTGTCTGGTAATAGTCCTTATGGTCAATTGACTCCAGAGCTTCCTTTGTCCGATCGCCCCCCAATCTTTTTTCAATCTTAAGAACACAGGTTCTTAATGCCTCCTGTTCATATTGCGCATAATCACCAACCAGGTGTCTGGCTCGAAGTTCCCTTGATATATCCAGGAAAACAATATCTGCTTTCCTCATTCTTGTAAAGAGCTCCCCGGGGATTACACATTTCCCCACATTCCTGCTCTCGTCTTCGATCCAGGTAACTTTTTCGGAATCAAGCGGTAAAATCACGCGGCACAACTCATTTTCAAATTGCTCCGTTGTGGGCTGATCCAACTCCCCCAGGGCACCAAAAGCTGATCCCTTATGATGTGCCAGCCCTTCCAGGTCAATCACCTGCTTTCCCTCTTGTCTCAGATGATGAAGAATGGCTGTTTTTCCACTGCCTGTGCGACCACCAATGACTAGCAGGTTTAGAGATGTAGCCAGCACCTCCCTTAGATAAGACCTGTAAGACTTATATCCTCCCTCAAGCAGGTAACAGCTTATACCCATGGTTTCGAACAACCAGACCATACTCTTACTTCTCATACCCCCCCGCCAGCAATGAACAAGTAAAGTTTTATTTTTGCCAGCAGCTCGTTCACCTTTCTTGGCCAAAGTGACCAGTTTCTTTCCGGCAAATTCCAGTCCGGCATACATGGCTGCCTCTTTATTCTCCTTCTTATAGGCTGTTCCCACCACCTTTCTTTCCTGGTCATCAAATAGGGGAATATTAACAGCACCAGGAATATGCCCTTGCTGAAACTCCAGGGGAGCGCGGACATCAATAATGGGAAACCTGGCTGAAAGAGATAGAAAGGACTCGATTTTCAAGATTTCAGCCATCATCTTAGGGAATATCTTACCGTTCCAGGAAATTCCCCAGCAAAGAGCTGCTCTCTTTCCTGACATTCTTCCCATATGGAGAAATGGCCTGGATAAGCTTCCTTATGGGCATGGACTGAAGCCAAACGGTACCAGTACCGCTGAGTGAGGCAAGGAAGATGCCTTCGCCTCCGAAGATCATGGAACGCAAATTACCTGAGGTCTCAATGTTAAAATCGATACCCGGCGTATACCCCACAATGCATCCTGTATCAATCTTCAGGCTTTCATTGTTCATTCGTCGTTCGATGACCGTTCCCCCGGCATGCATAAATGCCTTTCCGTCTCCCACCAGCTTCTGCATGATAAATCCCTCGCCCCCAACCAGTCCGCTTCCAATCCTACGGTTCAGGGTAATGGAGATCTTTGTCCCCTTGGCCGCACATAAAAATCCGTCTTTCTGAACAATAAGGGAACCTCCCAGGTGCGCTAGTTCTATAGGAACAATTTTTCCAGGATAAGGAGCAGCAAAAGCTACCCGCTGCTTGCTTCCGCCACGATTAGTAAAATGGGTAACAAACAGAGATTCACCGGTAAGCACCCGGGTTCCTGCAGATAGGAGTTTCCCCATCAGGCTCTGGTTGGGGTCCGACCCATCGCCCATCTTTGTATCAAAACCTATCTGGCTATCCATATACATCATCGTTCCAGCCTCTGCAATAACAGTCTCCTTGGGATCAAGTCCAATTTCGACCAGCTGGATATCATCGCCGATGATCCTGTAATCTAAATCATGAGATCGCATTTTCTAAATTGTTTTAGAGAATAATTTGATTAACAAATGTTTGATACTCTCCACCCGGGTTGGTTTCATCAAGTAATCATTCATTCCGGCCTCAAATGCAGCTTTCCTTGTTTCATCGGTTTCATCGGCCGACATTGCCACAATAGGAAGGGTATGGCCTGCTGCCCGAATTTCTTCAGCAGCCTGGTATCCATCCATTTCAGGCATCAGCAAATCCATAAACAGAATATCGAAGTGTTGCTTCTCCATCAGTTCAACAGCTTCTGCCCCATTCTTAGCAATCTCAATCTCATAACCGATGTTCTTAAAAATGGATTGTGCCACTTTCTGGTTGATCAGATTGTCTTCAGCCAGAAGGATGGATAGCTCATCAGGCAGGGCATTAATCATAGGCTCCAGAAGCTTCCGGTCTTCAATCCCTGGATAATTTTCATCAATAATATCCGAGACTTCTTTGGTTTCAAAAGGTTCAATCAGGTAGTAATCGATGCCTAGTTTACGGCAGGTTTTATAATTGCCGGTCTTATCGTTGGAGCTGACCAGCACAATTGGATAGTTGTCGATCAGCATGCCTTTTTTCATTCCCTGAGCCAGGGCAAATCCATCCAGTTGGTTTTTATCCACCAGCACGATCATCTGATACACCCCCGATTTAACCTGCAGGTGATGGACCACACTATCTACAGTACTGTCCTGGTAGATTTTGGTGACCACATTCAAGCCGAACTTCTCCAGCATACGAACCATGGAATTTCGCTCAGGATCAGACTCTTTTGTGAGGATCAGCACGTTAATTTCGCTGAGCCGGGCAATGCCCCTATAGTCAAAGGTCTTAGGAATTCTCTCGTTGGAATAGGCTTCAATAGTAAAGCTGAACTTTGATCCCGGATACTCTTCATCAAATCTAATTGTGGAGGGACTTTCCACCCAGATTTCACCGTGCATCAGTTCCACAAGTTGCTTGGCAATGGCCGTTCCAAGACCGGTTCCCCCAAACTTGCGCTGTACAGATCCCCTGGCCTGAGTATAGGAGCCAAAGATCTCCTTGAGCCTGTCTTTTGGAATTCCAATACCCGTATCTTCTACGGTAAACAGAATATTAACATGATTCTTGAATGACTCCATCAGAGTAGCCCCGATAACGATCTTTCCCTTCTTGGTAAATTTTACCGAATTACTTACCAGGTTGGAAATAACCTGTCGGAGCCTGAAGGGATCACCGATCAATTTATTGGGTACATCGTGACGGATATCAATATGAAGCTTTAATCCTTTCTCCTCTGCGAGCGGTTTAAACAGTTCTCCCACCAATTCCAACTCCTCAGCCAGGTTAAATGGAATCTCCTCCAACATCATTCGTCCTGCCTCAATTTTTGAAAAATCAAGAATATCATTTATGATGGTCATCAAGAGCTCTGCCGATTTCTTAACAACCTCTATCTTGCCATGAAGTTCCTTGCCTGTTTTCTGCTCAAGCAGGCTGTTAACCATGCCAAGGATCCCGTTCATTGGGGTGCGGATCTCATGACTCATAGCAGCCAGAAAATCTGATTTGGCCTTATTGGCAGCAACCTCGCCTTTCCTTGATCTCTCCAGTGGACTTACATCAATCAGGGCAATTAGCCTTAACTCTTCCCCTCCAATATTGGCCGCCTTTTGTGACCTGTAAATGACCGTTTCCATCCCGTCTTTCTCATAATAGAGGTAATGAGAGTCGTCCATAAAAGGGCTGGGACCATCACTCAGGAGGTATCTGTTCGAAACCAGGAATTGCTTTGAAAAATCCTTTCCCACCAGATCTGAGTCCTTCCCCAAAAACAACATTTTCTGAGCAGCACTATTGATGCTTCGAATAATATTCTTTTCATCAATCACCAGGATCCCCATGGGAAAATGTTCCAGCATCTGCTTCAACACAATCTCTGAAAGCTTCAGCCCTTTTTCCTGTCGCTTTTGCCTGCCCAGCATTATGAGCAGATAGATCACCAAAGCAGTAGCCAACAACAGAGAAAGAATGCTTACCAGCAAATTGTTGGTTATAAAATACTTGAAAATCTGTCCCCGCCCAGATGTGAACATGACACCCATCTTCTTTTCATAGACACTAATCGGATAGTAGGCAGTATAGACCTTCTCCCTGGCTTCATCATCAACACTAATAATGTGCTCAATCATTCCGCTCCCTTCAGAATTCACACTATCAGTCAGAATTTGAAGATTCCCTATATGGACAGAGTCAGCATTGAAATTATCAATTATGATTTTTCCATCAGCTCCCAGAACCCACTGCCAGCTTTTGGAAGTTTCCTGGGGATAGAGCCTGAAGACATTTTCAGTAAACTGTTGGAGATCCAGTTGAATAACCACATTTCCAAGAACAACGTCCTGACCACGAAAAGGGTAATGGTACTCCAGAACAGAACCATCCTGTTCAACCAGTTCCTCGGGGGTAAGTTGCTTTTGCCTTCGGGTTGCAAAGCTCTCAACCACAAAGGTGTCAGTTTTTCCAAAACTATCTTTTGACTCCAGGTAAAGCGCATAGAAATTTTTATTATTGTCATAGACCGCTATCCTGGTGATCAGGTCCCTGTATTTGGTAGAAAATAAGCGAAGGCTCTGAGTTACTTCCTGAAACTTGGCCGGATCGCTGAATAGCTGTGAATTGTACATAGTCAGCTCCTTACTGATATCGCTGGAAAACTGTAACAAGGTTGTCTCCATATACTCTCCACAACGCTGCGATTGTGAAAAAAGCGTTTGGTTCAGATACTCCGCGTATTGTTGATTAACACGCAACAGGGTTAATCCGTTCAGCGCCAAAACTACGAAAAGAACTACACCCGCTATTATATTATATCTAAGCATCAATCGCCTGAATTGTAATCTATAAACTTAAAAACTATTTTCTCTCAATTTAAAAATCCGTTTGATAGTTACCAACAGCCCCGCCGTAATTTTACCTGTACTTTCCATCCTCTTCCTCCATCATCATCAAATAATTAATATACCTGAATTCGCTGATGGTTCCATTTTCCACTCCAGCTTTTACACCACATTCAGGTTCGTGCATGTGAATGCAATTGTGGTATTTACATAGCTTGCTGGCCTTGAATATCTCTGGGAAAAAATGAAATAGCTCCTCACGCTCGATATCGATGGTGCCAAAGCCCCTGATTCCCGGTGTGTCGATAATCCTGATTCCGGAAGTGAGCTCGAACATCTCTGAAAAGGTTGTGGTATGTTTCCCTGTTTTGTGAAAATCAGAAATTTCTCCAATTTTCAGCCGCAAAGCAGGATCGAGCACATTGATCAGGGTTGATTTTCCCACTCCCGAATTACCAGAGATCACATTGACTTTTTCTTTCATTTCATTTCTGACTTCCTTCACCCCCTCCCTTGTCTGAAGCGACATTTGCATGCAGCGGTAGCCAATATCGGTGTAAACAGACTTTAGGTATTTCATTTCCTCCAGTTCGGACAAGCCATAGAGGTCTGTCTTGTTGAAGAGGATAATTACAGGGATTCTGTATGCTTCGGCCGACACCAGGAAGCGGTCGATAAAGGGAGTCAAGGTCCTGGGAAGAGTCATGCTGATCATCAGCCATACCAGGTCCACATTGCTTGCCAGTAATTGGTACTCCTTAGAAAGATTAGACGACTTCCGGATGATATAATTGCTGCGCTCCTTAATGGATGTAATAATCCCGCCGCTTTCATCCTCCATCCATTCAAACACAACATGATCACCAACCGCTACAGGATTGGTAGCCCGGATGCCTTTTATCCTGAACTTACCCCTGATGCTGCAGGGAACAATCCTTTCATCCGCGATCTTTACCAGATACTGACTACCTGTTGATTTGATGACGGTTCCTTTGCCCTTTTTCATGCTCTATCAAAAGTAGTGAAAAGTATCTCCATACTATCTGCTGTTCGCTTAAATTCGTTTCAATGAAACGAATTGTAGGCTTCATACACAGCTAGTATGGAGATATGATAGAGGGGACTAAAAAAACCGCCTCTAAATGAGGCGGCTCCCTAAAACTGAACCCCGAGGGGGTGGAGCAAGATGCTCTTATATATAGGAGAAATATGCTAAAACCATCCGAATTTAAAGCTAAGAAAGCCTGCCACGGCTGAGATATCACTATTTGTGTAACCATGCATACTCTCATCCATCATGGCATAAAAATTATAGGAGACTCCAGCACCGAACCTGAAGTAGCGTGTAAGATTCGCCTCAAGTTCCACTGTAGGAGCCACAACAAAAATATTATCTCTTAAATAAGGATAAGAACCACCGCTTTGGGTGATCCCAAACTCCCCCCAACCAATCATTGATGAGAATGCGACATGTATTGGTTTATTTCCATAAAGGGAATACCCAAGCCAAAAACCTCCGTGGCCAAGGGTCAGATGATCAGAAGGATTATCGTTTACGTAATCTGGAATCGCATTGGATAAGCCCAGACCATAACCTCCAACAAAGAAATTATCCAATAACACGGCACCGCCACCACCCATCATAAATCCAAATTCCCCGGCAACTGAAGTAAACTGCATAAAGGGTCCTCCCAAGCCAGAAATACGCAGGTCCTTATTATCCAGGATGGTCCGGTACTCTCTCTCCTGAGAGAAAACTATGGTGCCAATAGCCAGGATTAACAAAACAAAAATGGATTTCCTCATGATTTTGGAATTGGTTTTTTCCTTAAAGACAACAGCCCCGCAGACAAGTTGCATAAGACTCGAATTAATCTTCCCGAGCAAGCGGCCTGGTAAAAGAAAACCGTTTGGATTTCAGCTGAAACCCGGACACATCACCCTTATCATCCCGGGATGCCAAAAGTGAAATCTCTGATCCTGCAACCTTATTGATACCTTTGATACCTGCATTGGCGATACTCAACAAGGAAAAATCTTTCTCCTCTGTATAATCTTCAATCACCTCCTGCAGGTCAAGTTTGGAAATCTGAACAACAGACAGACTGCTTATATGGATCGGTACCGGAGGAACATGAAGGGGCTTGATCTGATCGGGAGTAGCCTCCACGGAAGCTGCTGGTTTAATAAACTGGGTTGCAGCCTGGGCTAAAACGCGTGGCTGTAAATCATCCGCTGGAACTCCAGCTGCTTCCGACTCAATCTCAAGGGGTCTATCATGGTCCTTTTTTATGGAGAACATAACAGGGTCTTTTACCTTAGTTTCAAGCATGGCCATCTGTGCCTCTGCTTGCGCAGGCACATCAGAGGCCTGCGTCGGAACATCATAAACTTGGGGTGAGACATCTTCCTGAGCTACCTGCTGGTTACTTTCCGGCCGACTTAGGTCCGGAGCTCTATTAAACAGAATAAACAACAATGCAACAGCAGCAGCAGCCGAAATCACACCCATAGTAATGACCCTGATACTGGGCCTAAGTCTGCGTTTGAGCTGGTCTTTTCCATGGAATAATAAAGGCTCAGGCACCAGGCTGGTGTGCTGCCACTCCTCCCATTCCTGAACTTTAAGATCATCAGTTTCCAGCATGGCCTGATGTGCCGCAATCTGTTCTGCACTCAGATCACCTTCCAACCTTGCGATGGAGAATAGATCGAAATTATGATCTTCCAGAATAGTTGAAGCAGTAGGTAGTTCCTTCTTTAAGAGCCTGCCATTCTGAAATTGCACCTTCTCACCTTCAAGGATCCAGGGTTCAATTTCCGTAAGCTCCCCGCTACAATCTGGATTCAGCAGGAGGAAATTATGCAATTCTTGCTGCTTATCAACAGATAAGGTTCCTTCGAGCTGGTCGAGCAGGTAAGCCTCATAATTATGTCTGTTAATTTCCATCTCTAGATCACTTTTTCCATGGTGCCTATATATGCTTTCAAATAGACTCTGGCCCGATAAATGTACACTTTTACTTGTGCTTCAGAAAGTCCCGTGATCTCAACTATCTCTTTGTAAGAATAACCTTCATAATCACGTAACATCACCACTGCTTTCTGGTCTCCTGGTAAATTCTGAACAGCCCTTTCCAGCACCTCTCCCAGATCCGAATAATGATCTGTTCCTGACTCTTCGAATAAGGAAGCTGGGTCAACAAGCACATTCCTTTTCTCTTTTCTTATATAATCGATCATCGTATGATAGGCAGAAGTAAACAAGTAACTCTTTACTTTGAGGGCACTCACCTCTTCCAGTTTCATCCACAACTTTTCGAAGGTGTCCTGAATGATATCTTCTGCCATAGCAGCATTTTTCAGGTTCTTCAATATGAACCTGTAAAGATTGTCTGCATAAGCATCCACAGCCTTGTTGTACTCCCTTACAGTCATTAAATCAATCTGATTGCGTAAATAAGACGAAGTCTCTTCCTGAAAGTTACAGCATTAATGAAAATAAATCACGAAAAAATTGCATTTCATATCTGAATGATATTATCTTTGACCGAACGGTCAGTCATAAAACATGTCCCCCAGAACACCAGAACAGTTTGAAGAAATACGTGAATCGCGCAAACAGCAGATCATGGACACTGCCCTTGAGCTCTTTGCCAGCCAGGGCTATGCAAACTGTTCCATTGCTCAACTAGCAAAGCATTCAGGCATCTCCAAAGGACTGATGTACAACTATTTTGAAAGTAAAGAGGCCCTGCTGGTGGCCATCATTGAGGATGGCATGAGTGAAATCCTGGATTATTTTGATCCTGACCATGACGGGGCACTGACCACTGAAGAGCTGACTGGATTCATCAGGAAAGTCTACTCCAGTATCAGGGAGAACCAGCAATTCTGGATTCTGTATATCAGCATCGTTCTCCAGCCCAGGGTCAAAGAGTTCCTGGAAGGGGAACCCTTCAGTAGGGTAATGGATCAATATGGCCCAATGCTGATGGCCTATTTCACAGAAATGGGTTTTGAAGACCCGGCCCTGGAGATGTTGACTTTCTCAGCCCTGATTGAAGGTTTCGGGGTGCTGATGGTTTACGCCTACCCCAGGGTTGAATTGCCTGATGAGTTACTCAACTCTTATGAAGAGCGTGTTATCGGGATGTTTACCACAAGACCAAATTAATATCGAATCATATACACCATGAAAACAAGAACCCTTCGTCATATGCTAATACTCCTGTCAGCAATGGCCTTACCCGTGCTGGGACAGGATATCTCTCCCAAAGAGATAGTCCGCAAAGCCGATGAGAAATTCAATGGAGAAAAGACCAGTACAGCCGTCATGGCTATGACCATCGTCAGACCCACCTGGGAGCGAACCATAGAGTTTAAAAACTGGACCAGTGGCAGGGAATATGCCCTCACCCTGATCACCGCTCCAGCAAAAGATAAGGGACAATCCTTTCTAAAGCGTCAGAATGAAATGTGGAGCTGGAATCCCACCATCAGCAGGCTGATCAAACTTCCTCCCTCCATGATGTCACAGGGCTGGATGGGCTCAGACTATACCAATGATGATATATTGAAAGAGTCCTCCGTAGTTAATGATTATGACCACAGCATTATTGGAGAAGAAGAGCTTGATGGTCGCATGTGCTACAAGATCAAACTGGTGGCCAAAGAGGATGCTGCGGTAATCTGGGGCCACCAGATTCGCTGGATCGATAAAAAAGACTTTCTTTTTTTGAAATCAGAACTCTATGACGAAGATGCTTATCTGGTGAGAACCGAAACAGGTTCAGAAATTAAAATCATGGATGACCGTCTGATTCCCACCCGGATTGAGTTGATCCCGACTGAGGAAGAGGACCAGATGACCATTATTGAGATTAAGGAAATTGAGTTTAATGCACCCATAGAGGAGAGCTTCTTTTCCCAGCAGAACATGAAACGGGTCCGCTAAATAACCTAAGATAATACTTTAGTTATGAATAATTTAAAACTTGCATGGCGAAACCTCTGGCGAAACCGGCGCCGAACCCTGATCACTTCGGCTTCCATATTTTTCGCTGTCTTTTTCGCTCTGGTCATGAGATCGATTCAGCTTGGTTCCTACGATCACATGTACAAAAATGCCATCGAATCCTATACCGGCTACATCCAGGTACAGCACAAGGATTTCTGGGATGAGAAGATTGTTGACAACACCTTTGCTTACGACCAGCATCTGGAACAGCAGCTCCTTGCAGATAAAAATGTGGAGTCTACTATTCCCCGATTCGAGTCCTTTGCCCTGGCTTCCAATGGTCCCCAGACCAAAGGCGTACTGGTCATGGGAGTAGATCCGGAAAAAGAGAAACATTTATCAAATGTCTCCGACAAAATGGTGAAATACCGGCTAAGCCCAGAAGCCATTGAAAAAATCCAGCTGGATCCCGATCAACCTGAAAAGGTAAAGGAGCTGGCAGTCCTGTTTGAAAACAGTGCTTATACGAGCAATTCCCGCTTGCAACTGGACCTTGGAATCGATGATAAAAAAGCATCCGAACTGATGCCAGCCATCGAAGCGCATACAGCTTCAAAAAATGGCTCCATTCATATGGGTGAACCCGGAGTCTGGGTGGGCGACAAGCTCTCCCAGTACTTGCAATTGGGAATCGGTGATACCATCGTTCTGATCAGTCAGGGTTACCATGCCACCACAGCAGCGGGTAAATATGAAATCAAAGGAATTGTTAAAATACCCTTGCCCGATATTGATAACAAAATCGTCTACCTCCCACTGGACATTTGCCAGGGGCTCTTCAACGCCGAAGGAAACCTCACTTCCCTGGCCCTGGCGGTGAATGACAACGGGGACAAAGACATTGCGCAAACTGTACAAAGGATTAGTGCTCTTATACCTGAAGATCAAAGGGTCATGGAGTGGCGGGAGATGAACGAAGTAATGGTCTCACAGATGGATGCTGACGATAAAGGCGGACAGATTATGTTAGGGATCCTGTACCTGGTCATTGCCTTTGGTGTTTTTGGAACCGTCCTTATGCTGACCGCAGAACGAAAAAGAGAGTTTGGTGTGCTTGTGGCAATCGGAATGCAAAAGAAAAAGCTGGCCTCTATCATGACTATGGAAATGTTATTTATAGGCTTGATAGGGATCCTGGCCGGTGCACTGGTGGCTTCCATGGTAATTCTCTATGGTGTGGAACACCCGATCATTTTTAAAGGAGAGACAGCGAAGATTTTTGAAGAGTATGGCATGGAGCCGAAAATGGCATTCTGGAACATCGACACCTATTACATATGGCAGATGGTGATTGTGGCCTTCATGGTCCTGCTATCTATTGTTTATCCCATGAGAAAGATTTTTGGAATGAAAGTAGTAAACGCTTTAAGAGCATAATTTTTACAGATATGATCTGGAAAACAGCCTGGAAAAACGTCTGGCGAAACAAAGTCCGTAGCCTGGTAGTGATTATTTCCATCACCATAGGAATCTTCGGAGGTGTCTTTGCGGTAGCCGTCATGAATGGTGCCATCGAACAGAAGGTGGATGCCGCCCTGAATGAAGAAATCTCACATATACATGTTAATGATCCCGCGTTTCGGGATAACTACGATATTCAACTTACTATTCCCGATGCAGGGCAGGTCCTTTCCACCATAAAGGAAATACCCGGAGTAGCGGCAGTATGTTCGAGGACTGTTATTACCGGCATGGCCAATACGGCCACAAAAAGTGCCGGGGTACAAATTATAGGGATTGACCCCGAGACAGAAAAGGAGGTTCTGCAGCTCCATGAAACATGCATCCCCGGTACAGGTGATTTTTTTGAATCGGAGAGCAGGTACCAGCTTGCCTATATCGGGGAGGCCCTGGCCAAAGAACTCAACATCATACGCTATCGCATCGATGAAAGTGTGCTGGACAGCCTGGCTGCCCGGGAGGTAAGTGCCGAAGTACTGGAAGAACTTGCTGCCTTCTCAGGCAAGAGATTTAAAAGCGAAAAGTCCTTTAAGAAAGAGGTCAAAGCAGTGCTCTCCATGAAAGAGCAACAAGAATACGGGGCAGCTATCAAGGAGGAGGCCTGGTCTTTCAGGGCGCGCTCAAAAATGACCCTTACTTTCATGGATAAGGATCAGATGCAGACAGGTGCAGTATTCCGGATAGCCGGTATCTACAACATTTCGAACGGCATGTATGAGATGGGGCAGATCCTGGTGAAAAATGAGGACCTGATGAAGCTTACCGGCCTGGCAGGAAACGAATACCACCAAATGATTATTCGCCTGAATGATCTGGAGTCTACTAAAGAAGTAAGCGATTCTCTGAAAGGAAAACTAAGCGGACTGGAGGTAATGAACTGGAAAGAGATACAGCCCCAACTGGCCATGATGACCGATATGATAACAAAGTTCTATGCTATATTCATGGTTATAATTCTGGCCGCTCTGGCCTTTGGAATTGTAAATACCATGTTGATGGTGGTGCTGGAGCGCACCAAGGAATTGGGAATGCTAACCGCCATTGGGATGAATAAAAAGAGGGTTTTTAAAATGATCATGCTTGAGTCAGTCTTTCTCTCCCTGGTGGGAGGGGTCACAGGCATCATCATTAGCAAGACGCTCATTTCAGCTACAGCAAGGAAGGGGATCAATTTCACCTCTTATGTCGAGGGCTTTGAAGCCATGGGTTATCCTTCTCATATCTATCCCCTAATATCCACCTCATTCTTTGTCACTGTTACGGTCCTGATCATCATTACCGGGATCCTGTCCTCCATATATCCTGCCCTGAAAGCCCTGAAGCTGGATCCGGCAGAAGCGTTAAGAACAGAATAGCAACAGCCTGCAATTCTGTTCTGGTTAATAATTAGTTATTGAAAAAAAGAAGTCATGAAAGTATTAGAAATCAAAAACGTACACAAAATATACAACAGCTCGGAAGTAAAAGTTCATGCAGTGAACGATATCAGTCTGGACTTTGAAAAGGGTGAATTTGCTGCCATTGTGGGCCCTTCGGGATCAGGTAAAACCACCCTGCTGAATATGATCGGGGGACTCGACACACCCACCGAAGGGGAGATCATGGTGGACAATACCAACCTGGCCCGACTGAAGTCTTCGGCACTGATCGATTTCCGCATGCGCAATATCGGATTTGTATTTCAGTCTTACAACCTGATACCCGTTCTTACGGCAAAAGAGAATGTGGAGTTTATTATGAGTCTTCAGAAATGGAATAAGAAAGAGAAGGATGATCGCACCTTTGAGCTCTTGAAGGCTGTGGGACTGGAGGACCGTGTTAACAGCAGGCCATCCAAGCTTTCAGGCGGACAGCAGCAGCGTGTGGCTGTGGCCAGAGCTCTTGCTTCCAAGCCCAAGTTTGTGCTGGCCGACGAACCTACCGCTAACCTGGATTCCAAATCGACCGAGACCCTGCTGGATATCATGGAAGAGCTTAACAAGGAGGAGGGCATCACCTTTATTTTCTCCACCCATGATGCCCGCGTGGTCAAGAAGGCCAGGAGAGTCATTACCGTGGAAGACGGGAAAGTGATTTCAGACGAGCGTAAGAAGTAGGTCCCCAATGACCCGAAAATTTGCATACTTTTTAGTCTTGCTCTCTTTGCTTACCGGGAGTACTGCCGGACAGGAAAAAATATCCTTCAGCGGATATCTTTCCGATATGCAGACCGTCTATCGCATTCCTGACTACTGGCTCTGGGAAAACAGTCTCCAGAACCGTCTTAACCTGGACTTCTATCCAACATCGTGGCTCTCCGGCTCTCTGCAGGTGAGAAACAGGGCTATTTTCGGTTCTACCATTGGTAAAATTCCGGGCTACGGGGAGTCTATAGGCGGAGACCAGGGATGGCTGGATATGACCTGGGCCACCGACGGGAACCTGGGCGATAGTGCGGGCTATGTGCTAAGCAGTGCCGTGGACCGCTTATGGCTTCAATTTACCTTCGGTAACCTGGAGGTCAAAGCAGGGCGGCAACGGATCAACTGGGGCCAGACCCTGGTCTGGAATCCCAATGACATCTTCAATAGCTATTCTTATTTTGAGGTGGATTACCCAGAACGGCCCGGTAGTGATGCTCTGAGAGTCTCTTACTATACAGGAAATGCGTCCACCATAGAAGTGGCTACCAAGATCGATAGCGCCAACCGGGTCACAGCTGCAGGATATTTCAGGTTTAATACACTTGGATTCGACATTCAGTTTATGGGAGGAATCTACCAGGGAGAGGACCTGGTCCTGGGAACAGGCTGGAGCGGAAACCTGGGCTCCGCAGCTTTTCGCGGTGAGCTAAGTTACTTCAGGGATCTGGATCAATTCAAGGATACCACCGGATATTTAATGACATCCATCGGTTACGATTATACATTTTCCAACTCCCTGATGATCCAGATAGAGGGGCTCTATTCAGGTTTTGCCAAAGAAATGGATGTGAACAGCTTCCTTCAGTTTTATTCGGGCAACCTGGATGTAAAAAACCTGGGGTTCACTCCCTGGTCCTTCATGGGAAACATAAGTTACCCCTTAACTCCTTTGCTCAATGGAGCATTTGCCACCATCTGGTATCCCGATTGGAATGGAGTATACCTGGGACCCTCCTTTGACCTCTCTTTAAATAGCAACATGGACCTCTCTTTGATCCTTCAGTACTTTACTGCGGAGTTTGAAGATCCTTCCGGAGCAAAAAACAGGGAGAAAAACACCTTCGGATTTCTGCGTTTCAAATGGAGTTTTTAACAATTGAAGGAAACAAAGTTCACCTTTGCCAAATTGTTAAAAACTATCTCCCACCCCCTAAGCTTTTTCATGTTTATTAGATGGTGTTCAATATACTATGCTATTAAAGCGCCGATATGAAAAAGCAAGACTCTAAAAAGACTGCTCCTATAATGGGAATGCCAGACTATCAATGGAACAATCGTGTAGTATTAATCACCGAAGATGAGGAGGTGAATTTCTATTACCTGAAAACCCTTCTCCAAAGGGCAGACGCCACAGTAATCCGTGCTAAAAACGGTAAAGAGGCCGTGGAGATAATCACAAAACACAAAGGAGGAATTGACCTGATCCTTATGGACCTCAATATGCCCGTGATGGATGGATATGAAGCCATGCGAATCATTAAATCGCGTCACCCTGCCATTCCCATTATTGCCCAGACTGCATACACCATGAACAATGATCGCCACCGTTGCCTCCAGGCAGGTTTTAATGACTATATCGCCAAACCAATTAACCGCTTGGCCCTCTATAGAATGGTCAATGAAAATCTCTCATGAGAGCAGTTATTCAGAAAGTAACTCATGCTTCCATTATCATTGACCGGACCCTGACAAAGAAGATTGGTCCGGGGCTGGTTATCTTGCTGGGCATTGAAGAATCCGATGCCCCATCCGATATCGAATGGCTAAGTGGAAAAATTAGCCGACTGAGAATTTTTGATGATAAGGAGGGAATTATGAACCTCTCCATACAGGATGTGAAAGGCGACATAATGATCATAAGCCAGTTTACCCTTCATGCAAGTACCAGGAAAGGCAATCGTCCGTCTTACATTAAAGCGGCTTCGCCAGAAACAGCGATCCCCCTGTATAAGGCATTTGTTAAGCAGATGCAACAGGACCTGGGTAAAGAAATTATTACTGGTGAATTTGGTGCCTATATGCAAGTGAACCTAAACAACGATGGACCTGTTACCATAAGCATAGACACCAAAAACAGGGAATAATGACCATAAAGGAAGCACAAGAAGCGGTAGACAAGTGGATATCCACCTATGGAGTCCGCTATTTTAATGAGCTAACCAATATGGCCATCCTTACCGAGGAGGTGGGAGAGGTAGCAAGGATTATAGCCCGCACTTACGGGGAACAATCGAAAGGAAGAGCCGATATAGAGACAGAGAACCTGGCCGATGAACTATCCGATGTAATGTTTGTCCTGGTCTGTCTGGCAAACCAGACTGGGATAGATCTGGAGCAAGCCTTCCAAAAAAATCTACAGAAAAAAACGTCCCGGGATTTTGAACGTCATCAACAAAATGATAAATTGAGGTACCCAAGACCCCGAACATGAAAATCCTGTCCGATTTTGAATTGTCTGTAGATCCGGATGAAGTAAACTTACATCTGGAAAAATCAGCAGCAAGTATACCGCCTGGCAGCAATAAGGAGTTGTTAAAGCAGATTTTTGGTCTGATCGATCTCACCACCCTGAGTGAACAGGACAATATTGAAAATGTATCTCTGTTGTGTGACAGGGTGAACCAGCAGGTGGACGCATACCCGGATATGCCTTCCGTTGCTGCGATCTGTATCTACCCTGAACTGGTGGCTGTTGTTAAAGAAAAACTGGACAATCCCTTGATAAGTATTGCTTCGGTAGGAGGCGGGTTCCCTGCATCCCAAACCTTCACCAATATCAAGGTCATGGAGATAGAACAGGCCATCATACAAGGTGCCGAAGAGATTGATATTGTTATGCCGGTTGGCAAATTCCTGATAGACGATCTTGAATATGTGGATTACGAGATCCAGGTCATAAAACAACGTATAGGATCGGTTCACCTGAAGGTTATCCTGGAAACAGGGAGCCTGAAAGATCTATCCCACATTCGCAAAGCCTCCCTGCTTTCCATCGGTGCGGGTGCCGATTTTATCAAGACCTCCACAGGGAAGATTTCTCCCGGAGCTACTCCCGAGGCAATGGTAGTCATGTGCTGTGCCATCAGGGATTATTACAACCGTACGGGAAAGAAAATCGGAATCAAACCTGCAGGTGGAATTTCTGACACCCGCACAGCGCTACTTTATTATCACATTGTAAAGGAAATTCTGGGCGAAGAGTGGCTCAACCGGGAACGGTTCAGAATTGGCGCAAGTAGGCTTGCAAACCGGATTTTAGGCGAATATTTTGACCAAGGGCCTGATTTTGGGTATTTCTGACAATGTTTGGTAGGATGAATTCCGTATATTTGTTAAATAGAATTGACGTTCTTACAAATACTGATAGCGGTTCGATATAAATTCCATTCTCATAGAGACGGGTTGAATTCCATGGCTTTTTTTCTTCAATATCGGACCGCTATTTTTTTATTTCATTAAACGGTAGTGAAGATAATCGAGCATCAGGGGAATATCCTTCTGATTGATTCCGTTTTCGACCAGTATGGACCGGTCATCTTGCATGGTCTTCAGAAAATCCTCCATTTCAAAATTCAGGTCCCTTAAGGATTGGACATATAGCTCCACAGCATCTCTCTTATTGCCCAGGGCCCACTGCAAGTGTCCATAATTGATATAGTCGTAATACCCGGGCTTCCCATCAAATATCCTCGTAAAATACTTGTCAGCTTTTTTAAGCTCCCCCAATGCAAAGTAGCACCAGGCAATGGGCCGTAGTATATGTGGATTTCCGGGGTTCAGATATTCAATTTTAAAATAGTTCTTCAGGGCAGTGTCGTAAGAGCCAAGTTTCAGATGACAAAATCCGATCAGTGATTCGATGGTCTGATCATCGGGCTGCAGTACCGAAGCTTTTTCATATACCTCCAGAGCGTCCTTGTACTCCCCATATTTTCGATAACATATGCCCAGATTCTTCAGGGTCCAAAGATTTAGTTCCCCGCTTAAGCCGATTCGCTGGTAAAAGCCAACAGCCTCCCGGAAATTCCCCATTTTCTGCAAACAATAGCCTGCTTTCTCCAGCAGTTCCCTGTCATTGGCCTGCTTCTCCAGCAACATCTGAAAAATATCGAGCGCTTCCTCAAAATGGTCCTTCTCAAAAAGATACTCAGCAATGTTCCTGGTGATGGAATCGTCTTCAACAAGTTGTGCAAAGAAGTCGGATCGGTACAGATCCAGTTTCCCCCCGAAAACATCTTCAAATTCATTCTTAAAAGGAGAAATCTTAAAGAAGCGGTATAGATCCTGGATGTACTGGATAAATACTGTTCTTGTTGTAAAATCGCCCGAAGTCAGCTTTTCGTCTTCCAGCATCTCCTGCATACCCTCCATCTCCATTAAGAAGGCGGTGGAAAGCATCTTTTTCTGTTCCTCAGGCAGAAATCGCAGGTTGAAGATAAAACTGTACTTATCACTGTTGCAGAGAAAGGGCGTTTTCTTCAGTCCGTCAACGAATATATCAGGATCAAAAGTGTCGGTTCGTGAAGCATAAATCTCCTCCAGATCTGGATTTTCCTTATGAAAGGGAACCAACCAGTTGGTCAGTTCATTGAAAAAGGGGAATTGTTTCAGGTGGGCAAAGGTGGTCATATAGACATCGGCCCCCTCCATCTGTAATTTCATAAACTCATCCACCTTCCTGTAAAGATCATCCGATTCACTGAACATGGACTCCCAATCAGGGTTCCTTCCCTCCTCCAGCAATTCCTCCCGGATATCATCCATCTTCAGCTTGTCCTCCAACTTAGGCTTGAGCTTGGCCATTTCGGGCATCAGATCCTCCTGCAGCTTCCTGCCGATCTCCAGGGTATCCCTGGTCCGGATCAGCTGCAAAGCAATTTTTTCAAGGTTCTGCGCCAGATTCAGTTCTTCATTAATTAGCTTCAGGCGGTGAATGATATTGGGGTAAAATTCTACCCTCTTATCGTATTGATAAAGCAGAATGACCAATGCCACCAGCGCTCTGGCTGAAACTTCCTGATCCTCTTCCCCGGCAAAATCGATGAGGCGGTGAACCTTATCTTCATCCCAGTATCTTAATCCTGAAAGCAGGATGCCACTGATGTAAAGCGCCTTCTCATGCCATAGAAAATCCCGGCAGGAAATAATAGCAGCCGAGAGGCTATTCTCAGCTTCACTATAGCGATTGCTTAACCAGAGATGCCTGAAGATTTCGGCCGACAGCTTCCGGCGCCGCTCATCATCAGCTTCAGGAGATACCCTTCCCTCGTCAATCATTTCATCCAGCTCTCTTTTAAAGCTCAGATCATCCATGGTCTCAATCACCCGTATTCCGGTCAGTTCCTGCTGCCGGTCCACTTCCCGCTTTAAAATATAAGTATGCCATCCGGAATGATTATCCATCAGGCGGTCCTTCACCCTGTCGGCCAGTTCCAGAATGGAGGTCAATAATTTATGATAAACCTTGTCACGCTCAGGATCCTGAACGCCTTCCAGCATATAGTTGAGCATCTGTTCATAGGTATGCTCCAGGTGCTCCTGCTGAATAAAAAAGTCACTATACCCCGATTCAGCCACCATCTTTTTGAGCACGTCCAGGGCATCCTTCACCCTTCTGGTCGAGACCAGGTGACAGAGCTGTTTATACAGCTTCTTTATTTTGCTGACATTAATCATCTACTTGAGATTTCAGCATATTGTCCAAATATCAAGCCATGGGTTCCAGACAGACAGAATGGCAGATAGGGTCGGGTTCCTAATAGGTAAGAACGTGGTATCCACTCTTCAAATAATTGCTAAGAGGGACGCCCATCCCTTTCACATCGATCCCCAGAGCCTTTAGCTCATCGGTAACACCAAGCATGTTGGAACAGGATATACAGGCCTCCAGGATCACACCATCTTTGATCATGACCTTCACCTTTTCCTGAAGATCCTCATTTTCGGCCAGCAGCCTGGAGGATGAACCCCAGACAATTAGCACCACTTCATCAAACCATCCGTTTCGTTGGGCTGCATGTGTATACATCAGGCACGATTTTTCAGCCACATCAGGGTCACCTGACACCCATAATACAGCCAGCTTCTCTTTTTTAGTCTCCATATCCTGTGCTTTAACTTCCAATGGAAGAATCATCAGCATACAAGTTAAGACAAAGAGATGAATGGAAATAAGTTCTAGTCTAAGCATATATCAATCTTTGGTTTCTAATCTGGAGAGTATTCATATGGCAGCCAGTCAGCGATCCGCGCCATCGACATATAACCGTACCACACGATGGCTTCTGGTTCGAAGAAGCCATCCCTGGCAAAATACACACTCGGGGCCCGAAAGGAAACAGTAGTCAGATGGTAATCGTAAGCGATTTCAAGGTTTCTGGGGTAGGTAAAATACTTATTCCCCTGAACATCTATATGCACAAAATCAGTATAGTCCAGTGGGACGATACCTTCCACCTCCTGCAATCTGAATCCTTCCCTTGAAAGCTTATTTAACCAGAGTGCGCTAAAAAAATGACTGCACGAACCCTTGTAAGTCTTTTTCCGCCTTCCAGCATACTCCTTTCTGCTTTGTCCTTCGGCAGCCAAATCCATGTTGAAAACGATGTTTCCGGAGAAGGAAGTTGTTTTATGCACTTTGTCAAATTCAAACTTATCCAGGTAGTAGGTAAGCTGGTAGCCCAGTGCATTGTTGAGGATCACCAGCGGCTCACGGGCAATAGCTTTAAGTGTGTCACGATTTGTGTGGTAATTGAATGTTACGACTTCCTCATTCATGATTATACATTCCTTGGCATTCCTGCTACGCCCTAAAAATTCATCCTTAAAAGTCTTCATGCAACGTTCTCTCTCTTTGGTCAAGGATTTGGACTCAATGGATACTTCTACGATCTCATATACGGCCTTTTTCAGGTTTACTTCATAATATTTCCCTGCTATTAAAGAACTCAAAGCTTTACTACGATAACCTACAGCGCTAATTTGAAGCGCCCGGTTGACCTGTGATGTCACATCCAATTCAAACTCACCATTGGCATTGGTGCTGGTTCCCAGAAAGGTCCCGTTAATGTATACAGACGCATAATCCACAGGCTTTTTCGTTTCATGGTCCAGAACCCTGCCACGAACTACCTGGCCGAAAATAAGAAGTGGAATAGTGGAGAGAAGCAATAGCAGAAGTAGTTTCTTCATATTCAAAACTACCATTTTCTCCCAAACAAATCAATCCTGGTTTTTCCTGACCAGGGGATAAACCACTATAGTATATAACCAGCAACCCATGCAGAAATTTAGTCCGCACTCCAGGAATGCAAACAGTACCAGTACACTACCGGAAATATATGCCAGTAAAGGAAAATGCAGCAGTGCCCCAAGTGTGGTGATCGTTGTAATAATAAAACCAATCCTTGCAGCAAACATTTTTGGAGCTTTATCAATTAAAACCGCTTTAGTACCTATAAGCTTAACAAACAGGTGAGCCAGGTAGCTCAAAGGACTGTAGCTTAGTTTAGTAAATGCTCTGATAAAAAAGTCAACCACCAGCAGGGCAGGAAAGAGTGCAATTCCTGTTACAAAATATGCACCCATCATAAAAACCACACCCAGGGCAGTAACCCTGACCCGATTTTCATCCACGCGCTCCGGGGATACCGGACATATAAGTTGTGTAACTAATTTCATGTCCTCATTTTTTTATTGCTATTGTACATCATTAGACGATGGAGTGCAACAATCCTTACACTTTCAAAAAACGCACAAAAATAATAAGGATTACATCCGCAAACCTCGCTCTGCTTAATTTAGGACTATTTTAACAAATTCCTGTATATTCACCAGATGCGAGAACTGCTCAAAACCTATGATACTTTCATAGACCTTTCATTGATCCGTATCGATCCTGGAGCTTTGCTCCGTCTGCTTGGTGAGCAAGAGGGGATGATTGATGTACATACGACTGGACTTGTGGAAAAATATATCACCGAATGCCTGCGGATCAGCTCCCCTGCAGGAGCTTTTGTACTTACAGAAGCACTTGAATCCTCATCCGTCGAGGAGTTAGCCATCCCGGGGCTAGTCTTTGATTCAGGCAAGATTATTCATAAGATGTTGCGGCATTCTGAAAAATATGCTCTGTTCGTGGTTACTGCCGGCTCCGAAGCGGCTTACCTGGCCAGATCTCTGATCGCGGAGGGAAACTACCTGGATGGGTATATAGTTGATCTGTTGGCTTCGGCCCTGGTTGACTCAGCAGCAGACCAGATACAGGAGCAGGTCCGGAACCTGGCGAAAGAACTTGGATTGCATATTACCAACCGTTATAGTCCTGGTTATTGTTCATGGAACGTGGAGGAACAACAAAAACTATTTAGCCTGTTTCCAAAGGGCACTTGCGGCATCTCCCTTTCAGAATCATCCCTGATGAGCCCTGTAAAATCCCTTAGCGGGATCATAGGCATTGGGGCTGAAGTAAAATACAGGGAATATACCTGTGAGATCTGTCCCATGCTTAACTGCCAGTTCCGGAAAGTCGGTAATCAGTAGAATTCTGCGATAAGCTCCTGTTCGAACAGGCTGTCAAAATGTGGGTTCAACTCGAATTGCACAGGGGCCTGTTCCTCTTTAAGCCAAACTTCAAGTTTAGCTAATAATTCGGCTGTTTTAATGGTGTTTATAGAAGCCAGATTCTTTCTTTCCCCCGGGTCCGAATTGAGATCATAGAGCTCTATTCCACCATCTTCATAATAATAATGGAGCTTCCAATTCCCCTCAATAATCACCGACCCGGGTCTGGTTCGAAACAGGGGATC
>QMPQ01000010.1 GCA_003648635.1 Bacteroidota bacterium
GAGATCAACTTCTCCAGGAAACTTTTTTGGACAACCTTTCTGCAGTACAATACCCAGGAGGATAATTTTAACATAAACAGCCGGATCCAGTGGCGCTTCCAGCCCATGTCGGATCTCTATATCGTCTATACCGATAATTATGCGGTAGAATTCTGGGGACCCAAACACCGGGCCCTGGTTATCAAACTGAATTACTGGTTTAACTTTTAAACACCACCAAATGAAAAAGAACAACAGCAAATCCGGAAATAGTCTCTCACGAAGAGCCTTTATCGGGAAAACTGCAGCGGCAACAGCTGCTTTTACCATTGTGCCTCGCCATGTGCTTGGAGGACCGGGATTTACCGCTCCCAGCGATATGGTGAATGTTGCAGGAATCGGACTGGGGAACCAGGGCGGAAGCGATATCCAGAACATTGCATCTCCCGATGTTCCCATCAAACGCAGCGGAGGACTGCCCGGTATGAAGTTCTACCGCTATCCCGGAATAAGACCTGAAAGAAGGAGGCCAACTGCAGCCAGGGCTTCCGACAATCCCAACCAGATGGGTGATGCTGGTGGTGATAAAACCTTCAAGCACGCAAATATCTATGCCTTGTGCGATGTTGACTCAGTGTATGCCGGTCATATCTTTGCCGGATACCCAAAGGCCAAGGTGTATGACGATTTCCGCAAAATGATTGACAAGGAGAAAGAGCTGGATGCCGTGGTGATCGGAACCCCCGACCATACACATGCGGTCATAGCAGCCTATGCCATGAATGCAGGCTTAAATGTCTTTGTGGAGAAGCCCATGGCCAAAACCATTCACGAGGTTCGTTTCCTGAAAGAGCTGGCCAAAAAGACCGGCGTAGTGACCCAGATGGGAAATCAGGGACACAACATTGAAGGAACCATGCAAACTGTAGAATGGATTCAGTCCGGTGCCATCGGTAATGTCAGAGAAGTGCAAATGTGGTCGAACCGGCCGGTATGGGCTCAGGGGCCTCTGGAGCGTCCCGCTGGAGTAGATGTACCCTCCAACCTGAATTATGATGTCTGGCTGGGACCGGCTCCGGAGAAACCTTATAGCCCGGAGACCACCCATTTTGCATGGCGTGGCTTATGGGATTATGGAACCGGAGCCATGGGAGATATGGGAGCACATACCTTTGATGCACCTATCTGGGCCCTCGAATTGGGTATGCCCACAAAAATCCAGGCCACTACCTCTCCATACACAACCGAATACCTGCCCCAGGCCGAGAATGTTATGTATGAGTTTCCTGCCAGGGGAGATAAGCCTCCTGTAAAAGTTACCTGGTCCGATGGAGGAATCAAGCCTTTCCGTCCGGCTGAACTGGAAGCAGACCGCAGGCTCAGGGAAGCTCTTTATATTGGAGACAAGGGAATGCTTCAGCATGGAACCCACGGCGCTAGGCCCGAGCTGATCCCTGAGGATCCTGGTTTTGTAGCTCCAGAGAAGTCATTGAATCGTCCAAGTAGTGTATATGTGGACTTTATTGAAGCCATCAAAGAGGGTCGGAAAGCGGCCAATGATTTTGAGATCTCTTCCGTACTGACCGAGATTATGCTTCTGACCAATATAGCTGTGGCTTCACAACAGGTGAATAAAACTCTGGAGTATGATGCAGAGAACATGAGGATCACTAATCTTGAAGGAGCCAATGAATACTTCCACTACGAATACCGTGATGGCTGGAAATTATAATAACTGACTTAACAACATAACAAAGATGAAAAACAAGAAAATCAAATCAACTCTATCCATCCTGGCCATGGCCGTAGTGATGGTTTTGAGTTCCTTTTCCGCTGATGGACAGGAGCCCATCAACTCCAATTATGGAGGGGTGCAGATCGGTGCCATTACCTATAGTTTCAGGAGCATACGTGAAGTAGATGCAGTCCTACAGGCCTGTGTGGAAGCAGGCCTCAGCTCGGTGGAGCTGATGGGAACCGGTGTTGAAGCCTATCTGGGAGCTCCTGAGAGTACTGTTTCAAGGAGAAGAATGAGAGCCAGCGATCTGACCGATGAAGAAAAAGCGGCCATAGAAAAATACCAGAAGGATATCAAGGTATGGCGCTATTCGGATGAGACCATGGATAAATATGTGGCGTTCAAGCAAAAGTTCAATGATGCCGGAGTGAATATCCATATTTACAAGTGGACCGCCGGAATGAGTGATGAGGACCTGGATTATTCCTTCAAGGTGGCCAAAACACTGGGCGCCATCGGGATCACCACAGAGATTGGTGAAGAGAACTGCACAAAAGTAGGTGCCGCGGCAGAACGCGCCGGAATGGTGGCCATCTTCCACAATCATTACCAGTATGCTGATGAGGATTTTGATGTGGATAAACTCCTTGCTCTTAATCCCGCCAACAGGCTGAATTTTGATATTGGCCACTACCTGGGATCAACTGGTAAAGATCCAGTAGCATTTATCGAAAAATACCACGAGCAGATTGCAAGTATTCACGTGAAGGATAAGACAGCCAAGGACAACGAAGTCAAGGGCAATGTCAACAAGCCGTTTGGACAGGGCGATACCCCCGTCAATGAAGTACTGCAACTGATCCAGAAGAATCAATGGCCCATTTACTGTGACATTGAACTGGAATACAAGATTCCTGAAGGATCTGATGCCGTGAAGGAGACAGCAATATGCAGGGAGTATTGCAGGAAGGCCCTCGAACCAGCAGTAGCTATGGATTAATTCCTTCCCTTGTTATCTTCATTTACAAAAGCTCCTCCGGGAGCTTTTGTATTTTCATTACCTTAGTTACATGACTAAAAAAACAATCCGTTGGGGCATGATCGGCACCGGTAATGTTACCGAGCTCAAGAGTGCTCCATCCTTTAATAAGATCGTGAACTCACGGCTGGTAGCCGTTGGGAACCGGACACCTAAGAAGGCAGAAGACTATGCAGCAAGGCATGGCATCCCCACTGTCCACAGAGACCCCTTTGATGTGATCCGCGATCCGGAGGTGGACATTGTCTATATCGCCACGCCTCCAGGTTCACACATGGACTATGCTCTTGAGACCATTAAAGCAGGCAAAGCTCTATACATTGAGAAGCCCATGGCCCGTACCTGGGAAGAGTGTAAGATCATCAATGAGGCCGCAGAAAAAGTCGGGTTGCCCGTTTTTGTGGCCTATTACCGTCGATCGCTGGATTATTTTAAGAAGGTGAAGTCCATTATCGAAAGTGGAAGCCTGGGTAAGATCCTTCATATCAACATGCAGCAGTATTACGCTGCCCGTCCTGAAGATTACGATCCTAAAAACCTGCCGTGGCGGGTGATCCCGGAAGATGCCGGCGGCGGATATTTCCACGATCTGGGCTGCCATGCCCTGGACATTCTCTTTCACATATTTGGTGATCCCCTGGAGGTATCTGGAAAAGCAACTAATATCGGTGGATTGTATGCTGCAGAAGATACCCTCTCTGCCACACTGGTCCTGCCTAAGAACATAATGGTAAGCGGCAGCTGGAATTTTGTAACTCCTGAGCCATTCACGAAGGATCAAGTGGAGGTTGTCGGAGAAAAGGGAAAGTTGAAATTCTCCATCTTCAGCTTTAAACCCATGACCCTCTCTTCAGGTTTACATCAGGAGACTAAGGCAACCCTTCAGCCGCAACATATACAGATGCCCCATATCAAATCGATCGTCTCAGAATTGAATGGAACAGGTCATTGTCCCGCAACAGGAGAAAGCTCAGCTGTTACGAGCCGGGTTATGGACATCATTACGGGCAAAATCAAGTCAAATATCTAATTTTTTATACATGCGAACAGTAGGAAGAATTTTCAGGGTCTTGATCATGCTGCCTATTGCATTTTCATCCTGTACCATCAACAAGCCTGATGAATCCCAAACCCAAAAGGCCTACTACACGGAACAGTACCGTCCACAGTTTCATTTTTCTCCCGATTCCATGTGGATGAACGATCCCAACGGGATGGTCTACTATGAAGGTGAATATCACCTTTTCTATCAATATCATCCCCACAGCACTGTATGGGGCCCTATGCACTGGGGACATGCCATCACCACCGACCTGGTCCACTGGGAACATTTGCCTATTGCACTTTATCCTGACAGTCTGGGAACAATATTTTCAGGCAGTGCAGTGATTGATTGGAACAACAGCTCGGGCCTCGGCAGCGGTGAGAATCCGCCAATGGTAGCCATTTTTACACACCACAACCATGCCCTGGAAAAAACCGAAAGCAATCTGTTCCAGTACCAGAGCATTGCCTACAGCCTGGACAAAGGTAGAAGCTGGACTAAATACGCCGGGAATCCTGTAATACCGAACCCTGGATTAAGAGATTTCAGGGATCCCAAGGTGAGCTGGTATGAAGCAGGGCAAAAATGGATCATGGTACTTGCCGCCCAGGACCGGATCATGTTCTACTCCTCACCCGACCTGATACAATGGACCAAGGAGAGTGAATTTAATGCTGATCTTGGCCCGGATGAGGGTGTCTGGGAGTGCCCTGATTTCTTTCCACTCCCCTATGGAGAGGAGACAAAATGGGTTTTGTTTGTGAGCATCGGAGACGGTGGTCCCAATGGTGGTTCTGGCACTAAGTATTATATCGGGGATTTCGATGGCTCAGAATTTACCAGCGATGATCCCACAGGCGGTACCCGGTGGCTTGATTATGGAAAGGACAACTACGCCGGGGTCACCTGGTCCGATGTTCCTTCAGAAGATGGCAGGAGGATCTTTTTAGGCTGGATGAGCAACTGGCAGTATGCCGGTCATGTTCCCTCTGAACGCTGGAGAAGTGCCATGACACTACCCAGGGAACTCAAATTGGGAAAGGATGAACGGGGCTACCTGCTGAGCTCAATTCCTGTACATGAAACTGAACAGCTAAGGACTGAGCACTACAAGCTGGAGCCAGGAGCCTTAAAAGAACGAAATAATGTGGGACCTGCTATTGAAGATGAATATCCCCTGTATGAGATTGATCTGGTATTTGAACTTAATCCGGAGGAGGAGGAAGAAATTGAATTCGGGATTATTTTGGAGAGCGAGCAGCATGAAAAGCTGCTAGCAGCATTTAATACCCGGACCCAGGAGGTATCTATCGCCCGCCAGGAATCGGGCAGAACTGATTTCTCTGTGCATTTCCCAGGAATACATACAGCACCCTATCAGCTTTCAGAAGCAGGAGAGATCAGGTTTCATGCCTTCATTGACCTCTCTTCTGTTGAGTTGTTTGTAGACAATGGTGCCGTGGTAATGACCGAATTATGCTTCCCCGAATCCGGATTTGAAAGCATTCATTTATATTCCAGTCAGGAATCCGTCCTCCTGAAGGAGGGGATGATCTACAGCCTGAAAAGAGTCTGGTGAGGATTTCTTGCAATTTGTTAATAACTACATGCGAATTGTTAAATCTTCAACTCTAAAAAGCCTTCTAAACGAGCTTTCCGGATTAGGATAGACTTTTTAAAATACTGAACTTTATGTTGGAAAACTCCTATAGGTCAATGGGGTTTGGCGTGGTTATTGCATCCTAATAATAACAGATCAGGTGCTGTAGCAAAATCGTAATGAAAAATTAACAGGATCGACGCATCCTATTTAGAAATAAGTTGTCTTTTTAGTATATGAATACACCGTACACCATATTACTGGGAGCTGAAGGCGAATTGGGAAGGGCACTGGCCCGCGAAGTTGCTCGTAAAGGATGCAATCTGCTCATTGTATCAACAACATCTATTGATTTGCTGAGATTTGCCATTGGATTACAGCTAAAACATGATATCCAGGTCCATGCAATCAAACTTGATCTCTCCAACCAGGAAGAGATCCAGGCTTTGACAAAGCGCATTAAGGATCAATACGAGGTAAGGGCCCTGATTAATAATATTACATGTGATTGGTCGTCGAGAGAAAATAAGAGTATTTCAGAGTTGGCCAAAGATGACTTCCAGACCCGTTTCAGAGGAGCAGCTATGCTTACAATGAATCTCCTCCCCCAGATGAGGAATCACTCCACCTTCGTTCAACACATTATTCCTTTCCCTTTCAGGAAGGAGCAATTCAGTACAGACCTGCAGCATTCGGTGGCAAAAATGTATTCGTTTACTAAAGAGCTTGAAGAGGAATTAAAGCACTCAGGAGTATCGGTTAGCATGGTCCATACTGCGCCCATGAAGAACATCATGCAGAAGATGGAAAACATCGGCAGGATTTTCGAGGAAGACTTTCAAACTCTTGCCCCCGGATTTATAGCCATGAAGGCTATCAACGGTATGCTTCGTGGTGACCACCTGATTATCCCGGGGCTTCGCAATAAGATACAGTTCTTTCTGAACCGGCAAGCCACTTCCTGGTTCAGAGCAACTGAAGAATCCTTTGACTCGGGCCTCCAGCCTTCCATGTAGGATTATTCGTAACGGAGCGACATGCTGGGATTTTGACGGCTCGCCCTCACCGCATGGAAACTTACCGTTGCCATGGCAATCAGAAAGGCCAGAATTCCTGCCACAAAAAAGATCCATAAGGGAATCTCCACCCTGTAGGCGAAGCTCTCAAGCCACTTCTTCATGGCGAACCAGGTCAGGGGCCAGGCAATAATATTGGCCAGCAATACCCACTTGGTAAAATCGAGGGATAGCAGCCTTAGGATATTCGACGTGGTGGCCCCATTGGTTTTCCGGATCCCGATTTCCTTGGTTTTTCGTTCGGCCATAAAAGAAGCCAGACCAAATAGACCAAGACAAGAGATTAAAATGGCGATCACCGAAAAAATGGTGAGCAGGGAACGGGTCTGTTTTTCATTCTTATAGATACCATCATAATGCTTATCCAGGATCTCATACTCAAAGGGTATGGCAGGTACATATTTCTCCCAATCCTTCTGCAGGGTTTTAATTATTTTCTGATAATCAGAACCGGCAAACCTTACACTGAGATAATAAGGAGACCTGAACCTTTCAGCCAGGAGCATCAATGCATGTGGCCGGACCTCCATATGCTTGGATTCCCAGTGGTAATCCTTTACCACTCCAATTACCTCGTATGGTAGGGTCCGATCGTTCCACAAATAGGTAATCTTTCCGATAGGATCGTCCATCTCCAGCAGTTTAACTGCGGTTTCATTAAGCACAATCTTTCCTGTATCGGCTTTAAATTCCTCTGAGAAGTATCTGCCACTGACCATTTCCATGCCCATGGTTTCCACATAGCTTTCGTCGGTGAGATTTGCATTTAGACTAAATCCTTGCTCCACCCCTTCGGCACCAAAACCCCAGTTAGTTATTTTATCACCCGGAACCCATGCGGAAGCAGAAACCTGGATCACTTCGGGCAGGGTCCGCAACTCATCCTTATAGGCTTCCAGATTTTCCATATAGACAATATTTTCTACCAGGACCACCTGCTCCTTGTTGAATCCCAGAGAATTTTCCATGATCAGGTTCATCTGCTTCTGTACAAGTATTGTAGCTGCAATCAGAAATATGGCCACAGAAAACTGGAACAAAACCAGGATATTACGGAACCAGCTTTTGGACTGCTTTACACCTTTAAAACCCAGGGAATCGATGGCTGAAAAGTTGCTCATATACAGTGCAGGATAGATCCCTGACAACAATCCAACTATTATTGAAAGCGCCAGTAATCCAGGGATTACCAGGAAGTTATCCAGGTAGTGAATCTCAATCTCTCCACCTGTGAAATTCCTGTATGGCCCCATGAAGGATTCAACCAGTCCCATGGCCAGGATCAGGGCCAGAATACTGATGATAATCGCTTCACTAAAGAATTGATGCCGAAGCTTTTTCCGACTGGCCCCGTTTGTCTTTCTTACGCCCACCTCCCTGGCCCTGATGGAGGAGCTGGCGGTGGTCAGATTCATAAAATTGATACAGGCTACAAGCAGTAAAAGGAAGGCGACAATGGAAAATATCCTGACGTAGGCAATGTTGCCATTTGGCTCAAACTCCCCATTCAGATCAGATCCCAGGTGGATCTCCTTGATATGTTGCAGATAGAGGATCCAGAAATTTTCATCATCGGAGCGCTCCTCATAAGATCCCTCAAACAGGTACTTGTCCACAAAAGCGGGTAGTTTGGCTTCCAGTTGATCTTCCGGGAATCCGGGTTCCAGCCTCATATAGGTTTCAAAGTTATTGGCAAACCAGTTCTGATTGTTATACAAGCCATCTATTGACACCAAAGAGATAAGCATGCTAAAATGAAAATGTGATTGCGCTGGAAAATCCTCAAAGACTCCCATTACTGTTAATGGAATAGTATCGTAAACCATAATCACCTTTCCGTAGGCTGTTTCATCCCCGAAATACTTACGGGAAGTGGTCCGGTCAAGCAACACCTGCCCGGGCTCATTAAGTACTTTTCCCGGTGAACCCTCCAGATAATTCAAGGTGAAAACCTCAGTAAAGGTTGAGTCCACCGCAGCGGCTAAATCCTCATTATACACCAGATCCCCCAGGGTAACTTTCATGGACCGGTCAGCGATCCGGGTTATGGCCATGATCTCAGGATACTCATCGTACATAGCAAGGGGCATTCGAGCCGGGGTCCAGGTCTGACGAATCACTGTGTTTCCTATCTTGGCATCCACTGCTACCCGGTAGATATCATCAAAGTGCTCATTGTACCGGTCGTAATTAAGCTCATGGTTTACATATAGCATAATCAAAACGAAACTGGCAATACCAATAGCCAGTCCGGCAATATTCAATATGGAGATCAGAAGGTACTTCTTGATATGACGAAAAGTAAGTTTGAAATAATGCTTTACCATTGTAGACAATTTTCCAATTGTTTTGCAATAGATATGCCATATCTATTATCTTGCTCACTTTATGCTCATTATGGAATTGTTAGGGTTTAACAGATCCATATAAACGCTCGTTTTTAATGCAGCTGTGCGTTCGTTATTGTTGCAGTTTGCTTACATTTGGGATTAAATGCTAGTATACATGAGCCATAAAATTCTGATCATTGACGATGATCACGACATACTGCTTACAGCCCGTATGTTTCTGGAACAATTGGAATTTGATGTTACTGTAATGTCCGATCCGGCACAGGTGCTCACCCGATTAAGCAAAGAACATTTTGATGTGGTACTTCTTGATATGAATTTTCAAAGGGGGCAGACCGAAGGTGTGGAAGGCTTGCAGTGGCTTGAGCAAATCAGGAAACATGATTCGGAGATGGTGGTTATCCTTATGACCGCATTTGGAGATGTGGAGCTGGCTGTGAAAGGGATCAGGGCAGGTGCTTTTGATTTCATCCTGAAACCATGGCAAAACGCAAAACTTCATGCATCCATTCTATCCGCATTAAAGCTAAAGCATACCCACCAGGAGAAGGAGAAATACCGGAATGTGGCCAGGACCCTGGAAGGGGATGTGGATATGCCCTTCATGCATATCCTGGGCGAATCAAATGCCATTGAAAAACTGAAAGAAAACATCAGGATTATCGCCCCCACAGATGCTTCTGTACTTATTCTCGGTGAAAACGGGACCGGCAAGGAGTTGGTGGCCCGAAGCATCCACAGACTTTCCACGCGTGAAGAGGGAAGTTTTATCGGGGTGGATATGGGCGCTATCCCGGAAACACTTTTCGAATCGGAACTTTTCGGTCACCAGAAGGGGTCATTCACAGGAGCCATTCAGGACAAACCTGGTAGATTCGAGCTGGCGGAAAAAGGAAGCCTGTTCCTGGATGAAATCGGCAACTTGCCGGTCACCATGCAAACCAAATTGCTCACCGTACTTGAACAAAGGACCATCAGGAGAATTGGTGCAGGTAGCGATATTCCCATTGATATCCGGCTGATCTCAGCAACCAATCAAAAGGTTCACCAGATGGTGGAAAAAGGATCCTTCCGGCAGGACTTACTCTATCGCCTCAATACAATTGAGTTGCTCATTCCTCCATTGAGGGAACGGGCGGATGACATCCCTCTGCTGGCAGAGCATTTCCTGATTGAGGCCGGTCGGAAATATGGGAAAACGGGACTTGAGATTGGTAAAAGGAGTATGAAACAGCTTCAACACTACCACTGGCCGGGAAATGTGCGTGAGCTACAGAACACTATGGCAAGGGCAGTGATCATGAGTGAGGATAAACAGATCCGCTTCGATCAGTTGGGCTCAAGCGCAGGAGGAAGTCCTACCGGGATTACATTGAACATAGAGGACAATGAGAAGTCCTTGATACAAAAAGCTTTGCTTACCAATAAGGGAAATGTTACCAGGGCAGCCTCTGACCTTGGTATTGACAGGAATGCACTTTACAGGAGAATGAAGAAATATGGCATTTAATAAATATACACTCCGAATTTCAGTTCGGCTGGTCCTGATCTTTATGGCCATGCTGGCTCTGACACTGGTCATAGGACAGCAGGCCAGGCTGTTCACTGTTCTTGGCGTAAGCCTGATCCTGATTGCCTTTATCGTGGAGCTCTTCAGGACCATTGCCCGCACCAACAGCATTGTGGAATCTCTTCTTGACTCTATCCGTTATGGCGACTATAATAAAACCATCCGGAACAAGGCT
Source organism: Bacteroidota bacterium (assembly GCA_003648635.1). Classification (GTDB taxonomy): domain Bacteria; phylum Bacteroidota; class Bacteroidia; order Bacteroidales. The sequence goes on from QMPQ01000010.1 coordinate 10,574, forward strand.
GCAGGGCTTGGTTTTGAAGGACTCGCAGATTCTGCACAAGCCATTATCCGGGCCATTGCCTCGGCCAGGATCGAGAAAGAAACACAGTACCAGTACCTCCAAACCATTCTTGAACATATCCACACCGGGGTATTGACAATCAATGAAGCCCATGAGCCTGAATTGATCAATCCACTTGCTTTGAATACCCTGGGGCTGTACAATACCAAAAATCCTTCGTGGGCCGAGATAGAAAAGAGAACTCCTCTTTTTACAAGTGCAGTGGAAGCCATGGGCGAATCGGGCAGACAAATGATCCGGCTAAGCACCACTCCCACAGGAAAACAACTGCTGGTGCTTATCAATACTGTGAAAATCGGGGGAGCGCCCATAAAGATTATCACATTCCAGGACATTGAGCCTGAGATAGAGCAGAAGGAGATGGAATCCTGGCAGACCATCAGCCGCATCATGGCCCATGAGATCATGAATAGCCTTACTCCACTCTCCTCCCTTACAGAAACAGGGATTATGCTTCTTGAAAGTGAAGGAAATCCCAAGGACGTAAGCGGGATCTCTCAAAAGACCATCGATAACCTTTATACCGCACTTAAAACTATCTCCAGCAGGAACCGTGCATTAGCAGAATTTATTGGTAGTTATCGCCAGTTGTCACGCTTGCCATTGCCAGAAAAAAAGGAGTTACAGGTGACCGGGTTATTGGAGGAGCTCAGGGAGCTGTATGAGATTCCTTGTAAGGAAAAGGGAATTTCCTGCTCCTTCAATTATGGACCGGAGAATCTGAGGATCATGGCAGATGATGCACAATTAAAGCAGGTATTGATCAATCTCATAAAGAATGCTACCGAAGCTTTGGACAAGCAAATGGATCCCGTCATCGGTATCTCAGTTAAAAGAATCCTCCATCAGGTTTCCATTGAAATTTACAACACCGGGCCGGCCATCCCTTCCGATGTGCTGGAAAAAATCTTTGTGCCATTCTACTCCACAAAACCGGAGGGATCTGGAATAGGCTTAAGCCTTTCGCGACAGATTATCCACAATCATGGAGGACAGATTGCAGTTGAATCTGAAGAGGGGAAAGGGACCACTTTTAAGCTTATGCTTCCTGTGCTCGAATAAGGTTTGGAGATGCCCTGCAATCTTCGTAAATTATATCTCCAAAAAATTCCAAATTATGAGTAACGAAAGCATCGATTTTAAGAAGATTCTGAAAGATTCCCGGGAAACATTGCTGAATCCCAAAGCTTATTTTCAGTCCATGCCCCTCACAGGGGGATTAACCGAACCTCTGATCAAAGCAGCCGTATATGGAGTGCTTGCTGGTCTATTTGCACTCTTATGGAGTGTTCTGGGTATGTCGGCAGTAGGTGCCGGATTATTAGGCGGTGCGGTTGGGATCATGTCCCTGATCTGGTCTGTCATAGCTGCGATAATTGGGCTATTCATAGGTGGTGTCATCATGCTTGTGATCTCAGCGATCTGTGGCGGCAATACCGATTTTGAAGCCAACCTGAGAGTATCAGCATCCTTAATGGTGATATATCCCATTAATGCCTTTCTTGCCTTATTTTATGGGATCAACTTCACCCTGGGTGGCGTGATCGCACTGGCTGTAAGCCTTTTCGGCATCTACCTGCTTTACCATGCTATCATCCAGGCCCTGAAAGGAAAGGAGTCCTCTGTGAAAATAGTGGCTATTGTACTCTTAGTTCTGGCCCTGGTGGGTTTCTTCGGAGGAAGAAGGGCATCAAATTCGATCAGGGATTTCTCTGAGATGTATGAAGAAGAGCTGGTGGATTAGATATTCTACGATTAATCGGCCATGATCCTGTCAAACTCCTCCTGGCTTAGTTTGACGGGGGCATACTCCACCCCATATAAAGCCAGGACCCCGGTGAATGCCCTCAAATGGGCTTCAGAAGCCTTGCATAAATTGGTGTAGACCCTGATCACATCTTCATTGCTTGCAATGGAATCTAATTCGGTCCGAAGATCAATGATATCTACCTCTTCAATCAGGGCCGCGACTCTCAGCGCCTCCTCCCTGGAGGTGCTGCCTTTTTCAATCAGCGCATCATATAGCTCCTGTAACTCTTCATTCTGGAACACCCCCTCAGGATTCTCTCCTACGGGATCTTCAATATCAAACGCATCAATTAAATATTTGATGGCATCCATATGGGCTTGTTCACTTTTAGAAATGTTCAGGAAGGGTCTCAGTGGATGGATCTCATAAAGATAAATATATACATCCCGGGCTACCTTCTCCTCCTCCCTCATAAACCTGATCCCATCAATTTCGGCTTCTGTGAGTTCGGACCCCTGAATGCCCGATTCGTTCTTTTCACTTCCGGGTGTCATTTGATCATCCAACCCGTTGGATTCTGTACATTGCGTAATTGAAAGTAAAATAGCTATCGCAACAACCCACCATCCTGACAATCTGTAACTAATTTTTTTCATAACTCAGACTTTTATATTCATATATCTATATAATTCGATACAAATATCCGTACTAATACCCAGGGACCTGTTATGAAATACGGGAATAATGTAACGAAATTCCTACCTAATATAACTGATCAATGGGCTTTTTGGAAGAACGGTCACTTTCTCTGTACTCACTCACTGTCAACCCGGTACTCTGCTTGAACTGGCTGGATAGGTACTGAACGCTGTTGTAATCCATTCTAAAAGCTATCTCGCTCAGGGTGAGCTCCTCCTGGTCGATAAGCTCTTTGATCCTCTCAATCTTATTCAGGATGATAAATTTCTCCAGAGTTATGTGTTCCTGCGACGAAAAGATTCTGGAGAGATATGAGTAAGAGAGACCCGTCTTCTCAACCAGGTATTCCGATTTCCTTACAATAGAGTCCACATTATTCATATAATGAATCAGTTCGACTACTGCCAGTTTGATCTGCTCGACCAATCGGCTATCTCGTGTTACAATGAGATCCATACCCAAATCAACCAGTAAGGTCCGGATATAGTCGTAGCTAATTTCCTGCTCATCATAGCTGATGGTGGCCTTTCCCAGGCCTATCTCATCCACTCCTATCCCTGCTGCCTCAAGCTCCTCCTTGATCACACGGATGCAACAGTGGCTGATCATATTCTTAATATGAATGGTAGTAGTAATCAATTTCCCGGCTATTACAATGACTAACCGCATAAAGGCGCTCCTACCCTACTTAATAACTCAAATTATGTAACATTTTAACAGAAAAGTATAACAGCTATACTTCCTGGAACCTGGATCTTTGTACGATAAACTAGTATAACTGTTCATTATGCAAATCAAAAAAAACATTGCCGTGAGCGAAACAGGGTTTGTGTTCAACCCTACCACCGGTGACTCATATTCCCTTAATCAAGTTGGACAGGAGATTCTGGGCCATCTTGGCGAGAACAGATCGCCGGCTGAAATCACCTCCCTGATGACCAGCACCTACGATATTGATCCCCCCAGCTTTGAGAAGTACTTTTTCGACTTCATCAGCATGCTGAGGCAATTTGAACTTCTGGACGAAGAGAATGAAAACTAAAATCACAGTAGCCCTTACAGGATTAAACAACACGGATAATCCCGGACCAGGGGTCCCGGTGATACGTGGCATCAGGGATTCAAAAGAATTTGATCCCCGGATCATAGGTCTGGCCTATGAGAACCTCGAACCAGCTATTTATATGGATGGAATAGTCGATAAAACTTACCAGGTTCCCTACCCCTCAGAAGGATCAGATGTGTTGTTACAGCGGATCCTGGATATCCATGAAAAAGATCCCATTGATGTACTGATTCCCAACTTTGATGCAGAGCTCTATGCATTTATGCGGTCGGAAAAGATATTGGAGAAGGCAGGCATTAAGACATTCCTCCCCACCCTGGAGCAGTTTGAAGAGCGCCACAAATCCAACCTCCCTGAATTCGGTGAGAGGTACGGTCTTTCGGTTCCTTTCAGTAAACCCATTATGCGGATCGATGAGATAGAAACACTCAAAGACGATTTTGAATACCCTTTGATGGTCAAAGGGAAGTTTTATGATGCTTTCCTGGCCTACAACGAGGAGCAGGTAAGGATGAATTACAATAAGATCAGCGCCAAGTGGGGACTCCCCGTCATTATACAGGAGTTTATCAAAGGCACTGAGGTCAATGTAGTGGCACTGGGAGACGGAGAGGGCAATACCATCGGTGCCGTCCCCATGCGTAAACATTACATCACCGATAAGGGAAAAGCCTGGTCTGGGGTAACCCTGGATGACCCAAAGCTGCTCGATCTGACCAACAAAATCATTAAAGCCATGAAATGGCGAGGCGGTATGGAGCTGGAGCTGGTAAAATCCAACAAGAACGAACTGTTCATCATCGAGATCAATCCAAGGATACCTGCATGGGTCTATCTAGCCGTTGGAGCCGGCCAAAACCTGCCCGAAGCACTGGTTAAACTGGCACTGGGAGAAGAGGTGAAACCCTACACCAGTTATGAGGTAGGGACCATGTTTGTCCGTTACTCATATGACCTGATTACCAACCTGAAAGAATTTGAAAAACTCTCCACACTTGGGGAACTATAATATAGGAATATCATGGAAAAGAGACCGTTTGAAAGACCATTTATAAAAAAACTGCAGGCCGGGATGCCAAGCAAATTTGGCATGAAAACCCAGGCTGAACCCATCACACATATTGACGAAAATGCAGTGCCTGAGCTACTGGCCAAACATGGATCACCACTCTATGTGATCTCAGAGAATACCATCCGGGAAAAATACAAGAAGGCCAGGCATGCTTTTACCACCCGCTATCCGAAAGTCCAGTTTGCCTGGTCCTATAAGACCAACTACCTGGATGCAGTGTGCCGGGTCTTTCACCAGGAAGGCTCCTGGGCTGAAGTGGTTTCGGGATTTGAATATGACAAGGCCATCAATAACGGTGTGAAGGGAAGCCAAATTATCTTCAATGGTCCAGACAAAACCGATGAGGATCTGAAAAAAGCCATCGAAAACGACTCTCTGATCCACATCGACCATTTCGATGAGATGTATTCAATCATCGCCATTTCCGAAAACTCTGGGAAGCGACCCAAAGTTGCCATTCGTGTCAACATGGATACCGGTATATACCCCATGTGGGACCGCTTCGGTTTTAATTATGAGAACGGGGATGCCTGGGATGCCATCAACCGGATCATGATCAGTGAGAAAATGGAACTTGTGGGTCTTCACACCCACATAGGAACTTACATGCTTGCTTCCAATGCTTACAAAGTGGCTGCCGGGAAGCTGGCCGACCTGGCTTTTGGTATTGAGAGAAAGTACGGAGTGAATATCAAATACCTGGATCTCGGTGGAGGATTTGCTTCCCAAAATACTCTGAAAGGGGCCTACTACCCCGGATCCGATACCGTACCTTCCGTTGATGAATATGCGGACGCCATCTCTTCGGCCATCCTGAATTCAGAACTGAATCCCAAAAACCTGCCCACACTGATCCTGGAGAGCGGAAGGGCCCTGATCGACGATGCCGGGTACCTGCTTGGTACGGTTATCGCCAACAAACGCCTTTCCAATGGCAATCGGGCCACCATCGTGGATGTGGGGATCAACCTGCTCTTTACCTCCTTCTGGTACGAACATGAAGTCTACCCCGCAGCCGCCGTTTCCGAACATATGGAAGAGACCACCATTTATGGTCCCCTGTGCATGAACATCGATGTGATCAGAGAAGCCATTCAATTCCCTTTACTTAAAAAAGGGGACCAGTTTGTGATCAAACGAATCGGTGCTTACAACATGACCCAGTGGATGCAGTTTATTACCCTGCGCCCCAATGTGGTTCTAATCGATACCAAAGGGAATGACCATGTGATCAGAAAGCAGGAAAACATGGAGCTTATCCGCCAGCAAGAGGTGATCCCCGACCATCTGAAGTAGTCTGGATATAAACCTAAAAATCAGCTTTGAAGCAATCTGATGACATTAAACTATTCCTGAAAGCCATACCCAACAGCTATGGTCAGGTGTTCTTCTCGGACCAGCGTCTGTTTGCAGGAATCCTTTTAGTAGTGACCTTTTTTGATCTCTATGCAGGAGTGTTTGGATTGCTTTCGGTGATCATCACCAATCTGGTGGGCTTCCTTCTGGGATTTGATAAAAAGACCATCTCAAAAGGGGTATTTGGATTCAACAGCTTACTTGTGGGATTGGGGCTTGGAGTCTATTTCGAACCCAGCTTATACCTGGTACTGGTCATCCTCATGGGGGCCATTCTGACCCTTTTAATCGCAGTATCGCTTCAAGGGGTGATTGGAAAATATGCCCTGCCCTATCTCTCCATTCCCTTCCTGCTTTCCATCTGGGTCATGACCCTGGCTACCAAGGAATTTACAGCACTGGGAATCAGCGAACGGGGCATCTATACCTTTAATGACCTCTATACCATTGGGGGTGATCCCCTGGTCAGGATTTATGAATGGTGGAACGACCTGCAGCTGCCCAAATCCCTCCGGGTTTATTTTATCTCCCTGGGGGCCATTCTTTTCCAGTACAACCTGCTTTCAGGAATCATCCTCAGCATTGGTTTATTGCTGTTTTCCAGGATCTCATTTTCACTGTCGCTTATCGGATTCTATACCGCATACCTCTTCTATGAAATCATCGGTGCCGATATATCAGAATTAAGCTACAGCTATATTGGCTTCAACTACATACTTACCTCCATTGCAATAGGCGGATTTTTTATTATACCTTCCAAAAGATCGTATCTCTGGGTGGTATTGCTGATCCCTATTGTGGCCATGATTACCATCAGCCTTTCCAGGGTGTTTGCCATATTCAGCCTGCCCATCTATTCCCTGCCCTTTAACCTGGTGGTACTTTTGTTCCTGTATGCATTGAAATTCAGGCTCAGACCTTCTGTAAAGCTCTCCGAGGTTCTCATTCAACACAATTCGCCTGAGAAAAACCTCTATGCCTTTCACAACGATTTGGTGCGGTTCAGGCAGCATGAACAGAAGCCTGTCATATTGCCTTTCCTGGGGACCTGGACCATATCCCAGGGCCATGACGGGGAGCATACCCATAAAGATGAATTCCGGCATGCCTGGGATTTTGTGATCACCAACATGGAGGAGAAGCAATTTATGGGGAGTGGTGACCTGCTGACCGATTACTTCTGCTACGACAAGATGGTCCTGGCCCCCGCCGACGGAACAGTGGAATTTGTGGCGGACCGCATCCCCGACAATGTGGTGGGAGAGGTCAACCTCAAAGAGAATTGGGGAAATACAGTCATCATCAAACATGATGAACATCTGTATACTTCCCTGAGTCATTTAAAAGAGGGCTCAATCAAGGTAAAGGAAGGTGACACCATCAAAGAGGGTGTTGAGATCGGACGTTGCGGAAACTCGGGAAGGTCCCCTTATCCCCATCTCCATTTTCAGATCCAGGAAACCCCCTACATCGGATCGGTCACAAAGGAGTATCCAATCTCTTATCACATCCTGCACCATGAAAACAGCTTTGACCTGAAATCATTTGAGGTCCCTGGATTGGGCGATCAGATATCGAACATTGAGCGAAACGAACTACTTTACAACGCTTTTCATTTCATTCCGGGCAAGCGGTTCCATTTCGATGTAATCCTCAATGGGGAGCAGAGCGAATGCACCTGGGAAGTAAATACCGATCCCTACAACAATGCCTACATCCGGTGTCAGCAGTCAGGCGCCATGGCCTACTTTGTCAACGATGGCAACCTGCTGTTCTTTACTCACTATTCAGGCCATAAGAAAGATCTGCTTTACTACTTTTTCATGTCTACATTCCAGGTTCAGCAGGGCTTTTATCAGGACCTCACCATCACTGACAGCTACCCGCTAAACCTGATCTTCAACCAGCCCCTGCTGGGTGTGCAGGACCTGGTAGCTCCGTTCTGGAAATTCCTTCGCTCTGATTTCAAATGCACATATGATTGGATCGACAGTGACATGGCCCCTACAAAGATCAGGCTGGCCTCTTCAGCAAAGAATTCCATGGCAGGAAAAACGGTAAGAACATTCGAATTCACCGTGGTCATCAATGAAAAAGGGATTCGCAAACTGACCGTGAATTCGAAAAACCTGAAGCTGGAGGCCACATGTACAGGATAATTATCTCTATATGGCTTTTGGGGTTTGTCTCCTTGGGTATCAAGGCACAGGAACCGGCAGATTTTAACACCATCAACAGGAAAACCTATCAGCTTTACCTTTCCCAGAAATGGGATAGTGTGATTATTATGGGGAAGCAGGCTCTTAAGCAGGAGATGGACTTCTACTACCTGAGGATGAGAATTGGGATCGCCTATTACAGCAAAAAACATTATCGAACTGCGGCACGTCATTTCTCTGCCGCACTGGAACAGAACCAGGGCGATCCTGTAGCCCTGGAATACCTGTATTTCTCAAGGCTCTATTCGGGACAATCTGAACAGGCCGGGTGGACCAGGGAAGAGTTCAAAGGAGAGCTGGCCCGTAAGCTGCCTCCCCTGGCACCCAGGTTTTTTGAAAATCTCTCGCTTGAGTACCTCTACAACAAAGGAGTGGATGATGATATTTTTAAGGATCCCGCAGAGCTATATCCCCTGAGTACCTCAGGTCAACAATCAACCACGAGGCACTTCTCTAATGCCTCCCTTGCATTTACCAACCGCATCGCACCAGGTGTTCGGCTATCCCATGCTTTTACATATCTGTCAAAATCCAACCACTATTTTTCCAGTGACGGAATAACCGCGATCTATATGTCAGAGCAGCAAGTCAGACAGTATCAGTATTACCTTTCACCTGAATTTGCCACCCGTACGGGTTCTCTCTTTACGCCCATGTTACATATCATCGGTATCAGTTCTCAGGTGCCATATGACTCCAACCAGGCATTCCAGGGAGGTTCCAGTATAAGGCTGGGCTACTTGAAGCAAACTGATATTGTTACCGGATTGGGATTTGTCCAGGAGCTGGGTAAGGTGAACCTGCACCTTGGAGCATACTACAGCAAGCTTAACCAGGCAGACCAGTTCCAAAACAGATTGGGTATTACCTGGTTCCCAATGGGAAACCTCAATCTCTATGCAGGTGGCTATGTAAACAGCCAGTATGAAATTAATCCGGGATTGGATGGTGTCATCAGGATCATCCCAGAACTTATGTTTGGATTTACCATTGCTGAAAAGGTGTGGATCGATATGAATGGAAGCATGGGAGATATGACCAATTATCTTGAAAACAACGGCATGATTGTTCACAACAGCTTTGCCGAGGTGATTGAAAAGAAAATAAAATTATCACTTTCCATTCCAATAACAGAGGGGAAGTCAATGTTTTATATGGGTGGGATGTGGACCTCAAATAGAAGTGACTTCAGTGCTTCGGATCCGGGTACAACTGATGTAAGCAATACGATATACTATAATGCAATCTCAATATACGGAGGACTAACATGGAAATTTTAAGACATTACATACTGCTGTTTTTGTTCAGCATGATGATCCCTGCAACTACTGTTTCAGGTCAGAGTTTCACAGAAACCAAAAATGCTTTTCAGCAAAGCTACATCCAGGAAGCCACAGGTGAAACCAGCGGTGCCATCACCAGTTTGAAAAATGTATATAGCGAAAAATCTTATGAAGTCAACTTGCGTCTGGGCTGGCTAAGTTACCAGGCAGGCAGCTTCACCGAATCCACGGCCTACTATAACAGGGCCATAGACCTGATGCCCTATGCCATCGAACCCAGGTTTGGAGTGGTCTACCCGGGAGCAGCCATGGGCAACTGGACCATGGTAATGGCCCAATATGAGAAGATCCTGGAGATAAGTCCCAACAACTCCATCGCCATGCACAGGCTGGGTTTGATCCTATATGGGAAGGCAGATTATGAATCGTCCAGAAAATATTTCGAAAAGGTGGTCAATTTATACCCATTTGATTATGACGCCCTGAGCATGCTGGCCTGGTCCCATTTCAAATTGAACAATTTCCGGGAGGCGAAAGTACTTTTCCAGAAAGCCCTGCTGCATACCCCGGGTGGAACTTCAGCCATGGAGGGACTTGAGCTATTAGATATGCCTTAGTTTTAATCTGACAGAAAGCTGGGATAATTTTCCATTTGGAAAGAATGAATTTCATAACTTGGGAATTCAATCTTCCCAACATGAAAACTTCGCATCTGTTCTTATGGATAGCCCTCACCGGTCTGGCCAGTGCTTGCAGTAACTCCCGACCGGAAAAAGAGGATACTGTATTTAACACCACTTATACAGGAGAGCGCCTGAACCGTGTGGCTTTCCCCATGGGGGGAATGGGTGCCGGAATGATCTGTCTGGAGGGTACCGGAGCCATCTCTCATGTTTCGGTCAGGCATAAACCTGATGTATTCAATGAGCCCTTTATGTTCGGGGCCATCGCTGTAGAAGGCCTGGAAAACGGTTCCAAAGTTCTGGAGGGCCCGGTACCCGAACGCAAGTTGTATGGTGCCCCCTATACAGGAAACGGAAGTTCTAATAGTAGCTATGGATTTCCCAGGTTTGATCATGCTGAATTCCTGGCAAGATTCCCTTTTGCATCAGTGAAGCTTCAAGATGATGACCTCCCCCTTGATGTAGAAATTAAAGGCTGGAGTCCCTTCAGCCCAGGCGAGGAAGATCTATCCTCCATGCCCATGGCCGCACTTGAGTATACCTTTGTCAACCGGACTGACTCAGTTTTAAAAATGGTGTTTTCATACCATGCCGAGAACTTTATGCGGATCCGCGGGGCGAATGAATGGGGAATGACTTATGAAAATAAGGGACATAGTATAGAGAAGACCCGGAACGGATTTATTCTGGCGCAGTCCTGCTTCCCTGATAAGCCACATTACAAAGGTGATTTTGCCATCTCCACCCTGGAGGATGCCACGGTGGATCACCGGTGGTTCAGGGGGGGCTGGTACGATGCCCGCACCATGCTATGGAAAGATATTGAACAAGCCCAGGCGGTTTCTGATACAGCTGTCTCCGGGTCTGCCAATGCCTCACTGTATGTTCCATTTTCATTGCATCCAGGAGATTCAAAAACCATACACCTTCTGATGTCGTGGTATGTTCCCCATTCGGATCAGAGGTTTGGAGGCATTCCTGCAGTACAAGAGGATGCTTTCGCCTGTGATCCTGCCACCGCTTGTTGTTCGCCAGAATATACATCCCAATTCTATGAGCCCTGGTACTCCCAAAAGTTTGCAGACATCTATGAAGTATCTCAATTCCTGGTATCAAATTACAAAGAACTGCGAGATCAATCTGATCTGTTCAGCCAGACCTTCTATGCTTCTGATCTTCCTCCGGAGGTCCTTGAGGCGGTTTCTGCTAACCTGGGGATATTAAAATCCCCCACGGTGCTCAGACAGAAAAACGGGGCTTTATGGGCATTTGAGGGTTGTTTTGATGCAGGCAGCGGATGTTGTATCGGATCCTGTACACATGTGTGGAATTATGCTCAGGCCATTCCCCACCTCTTCCCTCGTCTGGAACGAAGTCTACGGGAAACAGAATTTCTGCAAAGCCAGGATGAAGCGGGTCACCAGAACTTCCGGTCTGCCCTGCCTATCCAGTACACCGATCATGGCTTTCATGCAGCAGCCGATGGCCAGCTGGGGGGAATGATGAAGGTTTACCGCGACTGGCGTATCTCAGGAGATACACAATGGCTACAGGCCCTCTGGCCAAAAATCAAGTCGAGCTATGAATTTTGTTCACACAGCTGGGATCCTGACAGGATAGGGGTACTGGTAGAGCCTCACCACAACACCTATGATATAGAATTCTGGGGACCCGATGGAATGTGTAGCAGCATCTATCTGGGTGCAACCCTGGCCATGATAGAAATGGCAGAAGCCCTCGGCGAGGATATCACTTCTTTCCGGAATATCCTGGACAATGGAATCAGGTATATGGTGGATAATCTTTATAACGGGGAATATTTTATCCAAAAAACCACCTGGAAAGGCCTGAGAACTCCTCCTCCCGATGAACACCTGGAGGCCAACTGGAATATCAATTACAGCAAGGAAGCCTTTGACATTCTGAAAAAGGAGGGCCCCAAATACCAGTATGGGAACGGGTGCCTTGCAGATGGTATAATCGGTGCGTGGTTTAATGCTGTATGCGGACTGCCGGAGTTCCTGGACCGAGAAAAGGTTCATAGTCACCTGAATTCCATTCACCAGTACAATTTCAGAACCGATCTGTCTGATCATGTAAATCCGCAACGGCCCGGATTTGGAGCAGGAAAGGACGGTGGACTGCTTCTTTGTACCTGGCCACAGGGTGATCAACCCTCACTACCCTTCGTTTACAGCAATGAGGTATGGACCGGCATTGAATACCAGGTGGCTTCCCACCTGATGATGCATGGCGAGGTGGAAAAGGGACTGGAAATCGTTCAGGAAGTAAGAAAACGGTATGATGGTACCTTTAGAAACCCTTTTAATGAATACGAGTGTGGTCACTGGTATGCAAGGGCATTGTCAAGTTATGCATTAATGCAAGGTCTTACCGGTCTCTTTTATGATGCTATAGATAAAACACTTTATATAAATTCGCAGTTGGGTAACAATTTTCAATGCTTTATTTCCACCGAAACCGGTTATGGATTGGCCGGACTACGAAACGGCGAGCCATTCGTAGAGGTGGTTGTTGGACATATTGAGGTTGAAAGGTTTGAAAACAGAACCAGTCAATAATTTCTTAGGAACAGATCAGGAACGGGAGACCTGGAAACCGGTTTTTGAAATGGTGAAATCCACAAACCTGGCACGGGCATTGGGTGGATTTGATTCCAAATTCTGCTTTGTCCTCAGGGCTGCTTCTGCAGATTTGGCAAACATCATCAGATAGCCGCCACCACCTGCTCCCAGCAATTTGTATCCCAGCAGGTAATCATCCACCCTCTCAATAATCTTACGAATCACCTCCGGATTGGTGCCTTCGTCCAAACGCTGATTCATGGCCCAGCTGTTGGCCACCCTTTCGGCCAGACCCTCATAATCATTTCCAAGGATGGTATCAAAGGTCTCCCGGGCATGGACCTTCATCTCACTGAAAATCTCCAGGTGCTTTGAAGAATTCAGGAACATGGCTTTTACAATCTCTCCCAGTATGTCATGGGCCACCCTGGTGACACCTGTATAATACAGCAGCATCATCTCACGGGTTTCACGAGAGGTAAAGAGCTGATCGGGTAACCATTTCACACCTGGATTTTGCCTGATCCCCGCTTCAGTTTCCAGCAACTTAACTCCTTCAAAAATCCCTCCAAACTGGTCCTGCCAGCCACCTCCGGTGGTCAGCATCTGTTCCAGGATCAGCGTACGATAGGCTATAGCATGTTTGTCCCAGTTCAGATCACAAAATTCGCTCAAGGTTCCCAGAACCGTGGCAGCCAGGTTTGAACTTGTTCCCAGTCCCGATCCCTTGGGGATAGCAGCCAGCAAAGACATCTCTATGCCACAGCCAAAGGCCTTCAACTGCGTGGCCAGGTCGGGATACTGCTTCTGCGAAAACAGGGGGCCGAATCCGGCCAGTACAAGGGCCGCCTTTGGAATGGAGAATCCGCCTCCCAGTTGATCATAGTTATTTAAATCTTCAAAACTTTTGATCTCTGTCTTCTCTCCCAGATCAATGGACCGCAGCACAATTTTTGGCTCCTCAATGGGCCTTGCATAAACCTGCAGGGGAAGTTGTCCATTCAACTCCACTGAAAGGTTGACCACCTTACCTCCCTCCATAATACAGTAGGGTGGTGTATCTGTCCATCCTCCTGCAAGATCCAGCCTTACCGGGCTTCTTCCCCAGAGTATCTGATCATCCAGAATGTTCCTTGAGGGACTTACAGGTTCCGTTCGCAAAGTTTCGATCATCTCCTGACGAAGTATGTCAAATGCCTGTTTTTCGTAGAAAGCCGACTGTTCCCTGTTACCGACTACTCTGGCCCGGAACATGGAATCGTTAATCCTTTTAATAAGCCCGTCGGTGATGGAAAGATCCGCAGGCAGTTCCAGAAGTGATCTTCTGTACTCGGTCGATGTCTTCTCCAGATCGAGGAAATAGAAGATGCTCTTGTTATGATTGGCAACCAGTTTCGGGAGAACCAGGAGCTTCAGTTCATCTCGCTGCTGGTATAGTTTTTCCACATTGGCCCTGTCAGATAACTCTTTTGCGGAAAGCCGTTCCGAGTCAAGCCAAAGTGATCCCTTCCTGGCTCCACCCAGCATTTCCAGCAAAACCATTTCCAGCTTGTCAACAGTCCCAATGGGAAAAAGAGCCAGCTTATATATGGAAACATCCTTTGCAAATCCTGCTGCTTCAGGGGATATACCACGTTCAGCCAACCATTGCTCAAGGCTCTGGTGCATCCAGATGGCTCCCTTATCCAGTGAATCTCTGAATCCATCGTCGTAGCCATAGATCCGCATGCCATATTCGTCTCCCTGCAGCGGTACAAAATCAAGACAGATATTAGCAGGTAATTCCACATCCCAGGAATTTGAGGGAATCCCGGTGAGAATATGATGGTGATTCAGTTTCCAGCTATTGGGAATATGACTGTTTTCAATCCAGATATGGTGTTTGTCGCTTTCTAAACTTTTTAGCTTTACATCTGCATTTTGTTGAAAAATGGATGGATGATATTCTTTCTCCCGAGCGTGATTCAGGCGCTGATCCATAAACCTGTTCTGGAGCCTCAAACAAGATTCAATCATATCACTGTTGCTGCCGAAATGATAAAACTCTCCCTCTTGTAATGGAACCAGCTTAACGGTAAGCTCAGACAGTTCCGGGTCTGTTGATTCCGACTCATCACCAAAGGCCGTTAACATATCACTGTACAGATCATAATGCTCAGGTACACCTCCCGAAAATGATTGGCTACCCTCCTCCCAGCCTGAAAGCTTCATCAGTTTCCGGGTTGCCCGATTATTCATCATCACTATCCCCGAATCCATCAGGTACAGATATTCCTGTGCCAGGTCTCTCAACTCTTCAACACTTGGCTTTTGTTTTACAAAAGAGAGCCTGTCTTCCTGATGGCGACGGCTGAAAAACACCCCATGACGTGATGCAATGCTGTCTTCCACCCAGATTCCAAATAGCAGCACATCTGCTTCAGGCAGCTTCCTGAAGCGGTCCGAAGAGATAAACATCACATCGCCGCTGCCAATGAGTGTTGTATAAGTCTCAGGGGCATTCTCAAGAATTTTCTGATAAAACCCAGCTTGAAAATCAAGCAGCTTCTGATCCAGGTGCTGTCCTTTCGTCCACCTGAATACTGGCAATGGCAAAAGCGATTTTCCATATGGAGCATAGGCAGGTAACCTTCGGCTCTCACCTCCGGAATGAATTACCATGTGCTTTCGAAGCCTCAACCACTCCTCCATGGAGCCTTCGAATCCGGATTGCTGCCAGGCCGACCACAAGATGTGGGCTGTCCCTCCGCCTGACCCAAGTTTCATCCCCTCCGGATCTGAATCACAAAACCACTCCTTAGCATTCTTATTTTCAAGTTCATGGAAAACAGAGGGCATCCCGGCAGGCAGGCTGATTAATCTCTGTATGGGTATGTGAGGATTTCTTTCCAAGACGCCTTAGGCTTTTACTTATGATATATAATGTGAAGGATAGTAAAGATACTTTTTTCGAGTTGTGAATAAAATAGTTCATAGGGATTTCCATTTTGTACTAATATTAGTTTATGAAAAGACGATCTTTTATAAAGGCATCATCCTTTGCTATGGTGGGGGCTGCTGGCCTTCCATCTTCCAAAGCAGAAGCCCAAAGTTCCTCCGGATACGGAATTACCCCTTCCCTCAATGCCTACAGTTTCAATAAAGCATTACTGGAAGAAGGAATGAGTCTTGACAAACTGTTCATCTTCGCTGCCCAGGTGGGTTTTACAGCTGTTGATCTCACCGCCTATTACATACCGGGATACCCTGAAGTTCCTGACGACCTTACTCTCTATGAGATAAAAAGAGATGCCTTCAGGACAGGAATCTCCTTTTCCGGAACGGGTGTTCGGAACGATTTTACGGTACGTGGTGCCGAAGCCCTGGCAAAAGAGATTGATCTCGTTAAGCAATGGATCGTTGCAGCCTCCAAACTGGGTGCCCCCAATATCAGGGTCTTCGACGGAAAAGCCCCTTCAGCAGCTTATAGTACGAGTACTACCCACCAGCAGGTGGTGGACGCCTTTCGTGAATGTGCCAGGTTCGGGGCCAGGTATGGAGTTTATGTGGCATTTCAGAATCACCATGATTTCTTCATAAGGACAGACGAAATCATTGATATGATCCAACGAGTCGATTCGGAATGGTTTGGCCTAATGCTGGATACCGGCAGCGTAGCCGGACCCGATCCCTACAGGGAAATTGAAAAGCTAATCCCCTATGCGGTCACCTGGCAGGTAAAGGAGCAAATACGCACCGCCGATGGCAATGAAGCCATAGATGTCGGTCGATTGATTAACATTCTCCATAAACATCAGTTTCATGGCTTCCTACCCCTGGAGACCCTGGGTGATGGAGATCCACGCACCAAGGTGAAAGCCTTATTCCAGAAAGTGGCCAATAAACTGTAGGGGCTTAATGCTAAAAGGCTTCCCCGATCTGGAAATAGATGCCCCAGTCATCCACGCCAGCAGCCACATCAAGGCCCACTGAAAAATTGGTCTCCGGGAAAGCCCTGAAGCGAATCCCTGTACCAATACCCGGTAAGAGCTTCCCATTGTCAGCTTCATTAATGGCCTCAAACACCGTAGCAACACCGGCAAAGCCCACGGCGCCCCATCTATCGTTAAAGTTCCAGCGATACTCTCCCTGAAGCGCCAGCAGGTAATTCCCCCGAAAAGCCCCCTGGGTATATCCCCTGATATCTTTCCCATTGACAATGAACTGCTGGCTAAAGGCCAGGTCACCCAGTCCAAATCCACTGTAGAACCTTGCCGCCACCACGTCTATATCACGCCTGGTAGAAAAATAGTGGTTGGTTTCTAATTCTATCTTCTTGGAAATATTCTCATTTCCAAGAAACTCCGGGTAAGTATTGTATTTCAGACTTGTAAGGGAACCACTCCGGGGGTAGTACGGATTGTCTCTTTTGTCGAAGGAAAGATTAAATCCCACACCATGAAGGGTCAGGCTGTCGCTCAATGGCAGGTTTTCAGTTGAAGTTATTACATCTGCAAAAATGTAGCTTACACCACCATAGAGCTTTTTATATAAGCGGCGTTCCAGCTTGAACATAAAGAAACTGGCCTCACTCTGGTAAGGGATCCAGCCCCCCACAATATCATCCAGGTAGAACTGAAAATTAACGTTTCCGATACCTCCTGCAGTTGTGATCCTCCAGTTGTCCTCTCCAAGGTAAAACATTCCAAAACCCATCAGGAACCAGGTTTTATTGGTAGTATACAATCCCAATCCTCCAACAATAGAAGAGGGAGAGATGGTATCCTTTTCTGAAGGATTAAACATGAGCAGGGGAACTGCTCCCAGGCTAAATCCCATGGAGCGATCATAATTCAAATATGGGATGGGCATAAACTTATACTTGCCATCGATTCGCGTGCCACTACCCTGACCAATACCCTGCCCGGAAATATCTGCCTGGTTGAAAAGGAGAGCTACTATTGTCAGACAGAGAAGCAGTAATCTACTAGATTGTGGTGCCATGGTTCTAAAATTACATAAAATCCTAGTATCTTTCCGTCATGCAAAGTTTATTAGGAATTTTCCGCAAGATTCTGCCGCTCCTGCTACTGTTTGTCCTGGTAAATATGGCAGGCCAGGAACAAAAGGAGCATAAGCATCTGCTGGGAGCAGGTTTTGGGTTTACATTTGTTCCACTGGGTGACCAGCTCAGGGATACAGATGCACGTGGAGTGTTTACCAAAACTGTTGGGCTCGACTATTTCTATAACTTCCATCCCAGGTGGGGAGCAGGTTTTCTGGGCGCCCTCGAATTGGATCATTATATGGTCACCGATGAGCAGGTCGAAAGGGAAAATGCCATAATCCTCACACTTGTGGGGATGTACAGCGCTACCAAATACCTGGACCTGTTTGTGGGAGGTGGTATTGAAGTGGAACAGCATGATAACCTGGCTGTTTTAAGACTGGGACTGCAGTATTCCATTGATGTAGGCAAACACTGGGCCCTGGTTCCCAAGCTTCACTTCGACTTCAAAGAGAACTACAATACCTGGTCTTTTGCTCTTAGCTTTGCAAGGAGATTATAATAATCTGTGAACCCTCTTTTCTATGGCCTCAAAATGAGTAGCCACCTTGTCCCAGCGTTTCAATACCTTCTGAGCAGCATCCGGAACATAACATTTTTCATAATCCTCTCCCTGAAACTCAATGACATCCTGCAGTGAATCGAAGGTCATGATGGTGACAAATTCAACTTCATCTTCCAGGTCCCGCCTGAACACTTCCACACAATGGTAACCCTGAATCTCTTTGGCTTCGATCCCCGGAAAGATCTTCCGGTGCAACAATTCCTGGTAAATCTCAGCATTTTTGGGTGTGGTCCACCCATGCCAGATGCGTTTTACAGACATGGTGTTGATGGTTTGGTGTAAAGCTAAAAATACGGGATTCGCAGATGAAATCAAAAGGCAAAGAGATTAGTGATTTCATTATCTTGAGGCAAAATTTCTGAAGCTTGAATAAGAAGATCCTGAACCTGGCCATACCCAACATCATCAGCAACATCTCCATTCCCACGCTGGGCATTGTGGATATGGCATTGATGGGACACATGGATTCGGATGCTTATATCGGAGCCATTGCCCTGGGATCCCTGATCTTCAACTTTATATACTGGAGCCTGGGATTCCTGAGGATGGGTACCAGTGGATTCACGGCACAGGCCCGGGGCAGAAGGGATCTGCCAGAGACCATCCTGGTTTTTTCACGGGCAGCCTTTATTGCCATCATTATGAGCATTGTGCTGCTGTTGCTGCAAGGGCCCATCGAAAGTATGAGTTTCCTGGTTCTTAAAGGTGAAACCCGTGTGGAGGAACTGGCCATGACCTATTTCCGGATCAGGGTCTGGGCCGCCCCTGCAGCGTTAGGGCAATTTGCATTGCTCGGTTTTTTTCTGGGGATGCAAAATGCACGACTACCCATGGTGGTTCTGGTACTCACCAATCTGATTAATATTATCTGCAACTATATTTTTGTGATGAAGCTGGGAATGGGATCCGATGGTGTGGCACTGGGAACTGTGATTGCACAATACAGCGGGCTTTTTACAGCGATCTTCTTTTTCAGAAAGTACTTCAGAAGATTATTCAAGTACTGGTCGCTAAAAGCCACCATCCAATGGGATAAGCTAAAACACTTCCTTCTGATCAACAGTGATATCTTTATCCGCACCATGTGCCTCGTGGTGGTCTTTTCTATATTCACTGCCCGATCGGCCAGCGTTGATCTGCACAACGAGGGAGAGGATACCATACTGGCAGTGAATTCGATCCTGATGCAGTTCTTTATGTTCTTCTCCTTCCTGATTGATGGTTTTGCCCATGCATCGGAAGCACTTACCGGCAAACTTATTGGTGCCAACAATCGGCAGGGGCTTGTCCGTTCTATTAAACTGCTCTTCCTCTGGGGCACCGGTATCAGTATGCTCTTTACCCTGATTTATCTGCTAGGGGGAGATGCTATTTTCAGGGCACTGACCAACAATCCGGAGGTAATTGCCAATGCCAAACCTTATTTCTTCTGGGTAGTTATGATCCCCATGCTCTCCTATACAGCCTTCCTGTGGGATGGCATTTTTATCGGGGCCACTGCAGGACCAGAGATGCGAAATGCTATGCTAATATCCGCCTTGCTTGTGTTTTTTCCAGCGTACGTGCTGGCAGGGAAATATATGGGTAACCATGGACTCTGGCTAGCCTTCATACTCTTTATGATTGCCCGTGGCGTCACCATGCAGTTGATGGCCCGAAAGGCCGTCTATTCGAAAGTCTCTTAAGGAAGAAGTTGCCCTTTAGGCATTTTTCTCCCGCTTGCGCTCATGTTCGGCCAGCAGAATCTTTCGAATGCGAATCGATTTGGGAGTCACCTCCACATATTCGTCCGCTCCCACATATTCGAGAGACTCTTCCAATGAAAAGTTGATAGCAGGTGCAATGGATACTTTCTCATCGGAACCGGAGGCCCGCATGTTGGTCTGCTTCTTTGTTTTGGTCACATTGATTACCAGGTCATCCTGCTTGGTATGCTCCCCGATCACCTGTCCGGCATAGATCGATACCATGGGATCAATGAAAAACTTGCCCCTGTCCTGCAGCTTATCTATGGAGTAGGAGATGGAAGTACCGGTCTCCATGGCAATCAGGGCTCCGTTGCGTTTGCGTACCAGCTCACCTTTCCATGGTTCATATCCTGAAAAACGGTGGGATATAACCGCACTTCCCTCCGTGGATGTCAGGATGGGCTGCCTCAGTCCAATCAGGCCCCTTGCTGTAATTTTGAACTCCAGGTTCACCCGGTCATCTTTTTTCTCAATATTCAGGATATCACCCTTACGACCCGTAACAATCTCGATCACCTTTCCCGAGAACTCCTCATCCACATTGATGTAGAGCAGCTCCACCGGTTCGTGCTTGAATCCGTCAATTTCTTTGATTACCACCTTGGGCTGTCCCAGCTGCAGTTCGTAGCCCTCCCTACGCATGGTCTCGATTAATATGGAGAGATGAAGAATCCCCCTGCCAAATACCATCATGCGATCGGGTGAATCGGTGTCTTCCACTCGCAGAGCCAGGTTCTTTTCGGTCTCCTTGTATAAGCGGTCCCTCAAATGCCTGGAGGTCACAAATTTCCCTTCTTTACCGAAAAACGGAGAGTTATTAATGGTGAAGAGCATGCTCATGGAGGGCTCATCAATGGATATAGGAGGCATGGCCTCCGGATTCTCAAAATCGGCGATGGTATCCCCGATATCAAAATCTTCCAGTCCCAGTACTGCTACAATTTCGCCAGAGCCAACGGATTCTTTAGTTTTCTCTTTGCCCAATCCTTCGAAGGTGTAAAGCTCCTTCACCGTGGATTTATGATTTAGTCCGTTTCGCTGCACAATGGAGATCTGGTCGCCCATCTTGATGCTACCACGATGCACTTTCCCCACGGCAATCCGTCCGGTATAGGAAGAGTAGTCCAGCGAAGAGATCTGCAGTTGCAGGGTTCCCGGGTTTTCAACGGGCGCATCAAAATAATCCACAATGGTATCCAGCAGATGTGCCATGTCGTCGGTGGGATTTTTCCAATCGGAACCCATCCACCCCTCTTTTGAAGAGCCGTAAACAGTGGGATATTCCAGCTGATCTTCGGTGGCGTCGAGGGCAAACATCAGTTCAAAAACCAGTTCATTGGTCTCATCCGGTCTGCAATTGGGCTTATCCACCTTGTTGATTACTACGATCACTTTCTTCCCCAGATCTAATGCTTTCTGAAGCACAAAACGTGTCTGGGGCATGGGACCCTCAAAAGCATCCACCAACAGGAGCACTCCTTCAGCCATATTCAATACCCGTTCCACCTCTCCGCCAAAATCGGAGTGGCCCGGGGTATCAATGATATTGATTTTGGTCCCCTTGTAGGATACGGATACATTCTTGGAGAGGATGGTTATGCCCCGTTCCCGTTCCAGATCGTTGGAGTCGAGGATCAGGTCGCCCATCTCCTGGTTATCTCTGAAAAGGTTTACCTGGTGTAAGATACGGTCAACCATGGTGGTTTTTCCGTGGTCGACGTGTGCGATGATCGCTATATTTCTTAAATCCATGCTGCTCTGCTCTAGTTAAAAAGTGCGCAAAGGTAGCATAATAAAAGCACACTAAAAAACTGATTTAATGCGCATAGGAACAAAATATCTCCGAAACCAAAGCTGGCTTTATCAACACTAATCGTTAAGGAGGCTCCCTGGTGCTAAGAATGACATTGAAAGGCCTTTTCCGGATTACGAGGGCACTACCAATGAATACCTCCATATGTTTAATCCCAAAAAAATGGACCCGAAAGTCTATGAGGCCGGAGAAGGAGAAAAATTATGGTCCCGGTCCATGGATCTTCTCAAAGCGATCGATGAGGATCATAAGGTCTTGGTAAGTTAATTATCGTACCTTTGCGGCCTAATTTAAGAATATGGAATTTAAGGACTTAGGATTGCCCAAAGAGATTCTGAAAGCAGTCACAAAATTAGGGTTTGAGAGCCCTTCGGAGATTCAGGAAAAAGCAATCCCTATCCTTTCGGAAGGCAAGCAGGATTTTGTGGGACTGGCTCAGACAGGCACAGGGAAGACCGCTGCATTCGGATTGCCCCTGATCCAGCATATCGATTTTGATGACCGGACTACCCAGGCCCTGATCGTCTGCCCCACCAGGGAGCTTTGTATGCAGATTACGCGCGACCTGGATACATTTGCCATCTATCAGAACAATCCCAATATCACCGCCGTTTACGGGGGAGCCAACATAAGCGATCAGATTCGCAAGCTTAAGAAGGGAGCCCAGATTGTAGTGGCCACTCCGGGTAGACTACTCGACCTGATCAACCGGAAAGCGGTTAAACTAAAATCGGTTCAGCGGGTGGTGCTGGATGAAGCAGACGA
>QMPQ01000011.1 GCA_003648635.1 Bacteroidota bacterium
CCTTTTGCTATGCGTTCTATGTATGTTCCTGGTTTATATAGATCAGCAGTTGGCTGCAGAGATTATTTTTGGAATCGCCCTGGTGATGCTGATCATCTCACTGGCCATCTCGGTGAGAGAAATACAAATTTCGGTGAAAGCACTGGACCTTCACCTTAGTGATATGGAGCTTTGAGGAGAATAGGAGATCAGGCGCCCAATGATTTTAACGCTTCCATCACCAGGAAAACCGGCCAAACCACTGCTTTTAAAAAACCGAGTAAACCCATGCCGAAAGTGGTAGCTGCACTGATGTAATAAATTGCTGCACCAATCAGGCCCAATCCGTATACGGCACCTGCAGGGGCACTGCTTTGACATTCTTTTGCCATGATAGTTGTTTTAAATTCAGGTATAAAGGTGATCTAATTTACTATTTTTACTATAAAGAAAGAATTAAATCCCGGAGTGTATATGAATATCTATTTTTGTGGTTCCATAAGAGGAGGCCGAAATCTGGCCGCCACGTATGAAAAGATGATTGAGATGCTTAAGTCTTATGGGAAGGTTCTTACCGAGCATCTGGGTAGTGATGAAGAAATTGAAAGCAACGACAGGGTGCTTACAGATAAGGAAATTCATGACCGCGATTTGCAATGGATCGTAGAATCGGATCTATTGGTTGCCGAGGTGACGGTTCCCAGCCTGGGAGTGGGCTATGAGATCGGGCGGGCCATTGAGATGGGTAAACCGATACTTTGTCTTTTCAAGCAAGATTCGAAATATACCACCTCTGCCATGATTGCAGGATGCGATAGCGTGGAGATGAGGTATTACCAGAGTTTAGAGGATGTAAAGGGTATTTTTGAGACCTTCTTCAGTTTGCATGCTCCTCATCGTACTTAAGGATCTTCATCAGGGTCGCCTGCTCGGCCTGCTCATACATCTCACGGATAAAATCATCGCCAAAATTGAAGGTTCTTTCCTCCAGGCTCATGGTGTCAATCCGGTCAAATAACATGGCTTTGGCCTGTGCAATATCTCTCCCGTAGATATGGTATGAATCGGCCTGCCAGTTCATTCTTCCCAGGCGAACCTCTTTGCCACTTCTCCGGGCCACTTCATCTGCAATCACTTCACGATTGAAGCGTATAAATCCGAACATATTCATAAAGCTGGCTCCCCAGGCATCGTTGCTTCTGAAGCGGATGTTGCAGTTGAGCCATTGCAGCCCTTCTTCATCTTCCATTATACGGTACCACAGCGATTGTAGACATGGAGGATCATACACTTGCAGGTCATGGTTAGGCATCCAGGTAATCATCTGTGCCTGTCTGGTATAGGGTTGGTCCACCAGTTTTTGAATCACATGCTCCACCTGGTCCACCTGGAATCCCACATCTTTTCGGATCATCTTCCCATTCTCTTCAACGCGTTCCTTCCAGGAACCGTAGCGCTGCAACCTGCCATGGTAAGTATATTCCCAGCGGGTATCGTCGGGATCGTTCATGTTTTTTACCCAGTGATCTTTAAATCCCTTCAGCTCCATCACATACTCCTTGAGCTCATCAATACCACCTGGAAAGGCCTGGTGAATCATTGGATCAAGCTCGGGATTCATTACTGTGGCGTTGAGAGTACAATCGAGGCTTAATGGATCGCCTGGTTTGTCATACTGGGTCTTAAATCGGGTTCCTTCCTTGTAGAGTTTAACAAGCGCTGCTTCATAAGTTACAGCAAGGGATTCACCCGTGACACAAAGAACTGGTATGTTATTCATAAACGAAGGGTTTTCCTAAAGATATGGATCATACCTTCCAGTACACAGCGATGTTGATAGATTGTTCAATAATTGATCTTAGCCCGGCAAGTTTGTGAATTTAACGATTCCTTCCTTTGCAAAATCGGGTTGACAAATGCCAAAATGTTCATACAGATTCCCCGGGATTCCAATGTCGGCAATAAAGAGGCCCGGACCATGTCCGAATTTGATCAATTCAATTTTTGGCGCAGCCATGGTCAGTATGAAATCGGGTCTAAAAAGATGGTCTCCATTGGTCTTATTGAATCCGGAAGGAAGATCCAGGGAAATTTTGAGTGCGGAATCTCTATTTGCTTTTTCAATGGAGGCCAGAAAAATATCTGGTAAGGGAAGTTTTTGAGAGAAACCAAAATAGGCATCCACAAAAACATCAGCTTTGCTCAGATTTGAAACTTCTGCCCCAGCGGCAATGGACCTCTCAAGCTGGAGGGTGGGAAGGGGTTTCAGCTTCCTTTCAGGAATATCGAGCTTAACCCGGTATCCCCAACCCGAAAGCCTCCGGGCCGCAACCAATCCACCTCCTCCATTGTTTCCCGGCCCAACGCCAATCCAGATATTATTTTTTCTGGTCGCATTTTTACTAACGAGGCGGGCCATCTGAAGACCGGCATTCTCCATCATTAATTCAATAGGGAGGGCATAATTTTGTATGGCCAGGGTATCCATCTCTTTAAACTGGTCGATGGTAAGTGAAAAGGCCAATTGATTTTGTTTCCTCAAAAGCTCTTAGCTGTTTTTAAGCTTCATGATTTCGTTGTGGTGGGAGACCACAAGTTTTTCATACTTCTCTCTTGAACTTTTCCGGTATTCTTCAAACTCATTCAGGGAAGCCTGAAGTTCCTCTTTTACCTGCTTCGTAACCTGGTGAGAACGCCTGAACAGCACTACCATCATGACGGCCAGGGCGGCCAGTCCAAGAACAATAAACCACATAATTGAGTTGTATAGCCCTTTGCTCATTTGGATTCCAAAAAAAGAGAGGCTGTCTCTGTTCCTGATGGCTTCGTCCTTCTCGTTTTTGGTCCTGGTGAGATCCGTAGTTAATGTGTTAATCTGGAAATTTCTTTCCGTTAATCTACTGTTCAACTCTTCAACTTCAAGTTTGGTCGCGTTGAGGGTATCCTTTACGTTCCGTTTCAACTTCAGAAAGAGATCATCCCGGATGGCACGGAAATTATTGTAAACCCGGGTATTTTCGTGAATATAATCCAATTGGGCCTCCAGCAAGGCGGAGTCCAGAACGGCTGATGCACTGGATTGCGCATGGACCGTTTGCATCATGGATATGAACAGGCCTGTAAATAGCAGGATTGCGGTGTATTTAATAAATGTTCTTTTCATAATTGTAGTTTATCATGCCCTAGATCTGCAATATTAACGAATGTTAGAAAGATATATGATTTTTCTCAATGATAATTCTGTCGTCATAAAACATAAAGCCCCGTAAATAAGAGATTTACGGGGCCAAAAAAGATCAATTCTCTATAAGTATTTACGATATTCGTCTGGTACATCCAGGTAATTGCGATATCGTTTGGCATCTGGCCCAAACGATTCCACCTTTTTTTCCTGGATCTTGTAGGTGCAATATTCACCGATAATATTCGAAATATTGATTTCAACCTCCTTTCCATTGTCATCGGTCATGTGTACTTTAACAAGGTTGAAATTCTCCTCCTTGTTCAGCTTGAAGTGGCACACGGGACAATAAAATTTGTATTCCACTCCCTCCTGCAATTCGAAATCAGGGTGGGTGGTTTTGGTATAATTTCCCAGCTCCGTATCAAGGAAAATCAACCCTCTTTCGTTATCGGGCGATTTGGCTGAAAATACCAGTGAACTGCCAATGTTCATTTTGCTTTTACATTCGGGACATGAATAATTGTTGGGCATATCTAATTGTTTTATTGGTTGATCACTTGAACGATCCGCCTGGTTGCATCCTGCACAGGATGTGAAAGGTATTCCCCGAATTCAACGCTCTCAGGCTGTATCCCTAGCACATAAGTGGGATAGAGGAAGAAATCAACAAGCCTTCCAAGGGAAATATTGTGCGTATTAAAAGTGATGTCTTCCACATCATCAAGGGCTACCAAACGATAGGTTCCGGGACTACGGCCCAGCTCCATGCAGTCTACAATGACAATCTCATGCGGCTCCAGGGAGTTAATTTTACCTATATAGTTTTCAATACTAACTTCGACAGTAAGCGACTTGATAGCTGGTCTTTCAATAATCTGTTTGCTGATCACCACTCCGACACCGTCATCGCGTTTCAGTACATTACCCACTCCGATAAACAGTAATCGGCTGGCTCGTTCTAGCAAGTCCTTCAGTTCAGGCACCGGCTTCTAAATATATTGAATTAGGACAGACCGCATGCAATTGGGGCAGATGATATTGAACATATCTTTTCTTTTCAGGCCATCCCTAATATTTATGTCAGTTTCTTCAGCAGGAGCCAGCTGCAGCTTTTGGTTCAGGAGATTTAGGTTCAATGTAGAGGCAAAGGCTTTGGGCCCTAGTTTGTTATGCATGTACTGGATATGTTCATCGGTGGTGATAATGGCAGAGCAATTCTTGCAAAGGACCAGGTTTTTTTCCTGTTTTTCGATGATTTTGTCCCTGTCAAATACAGCCAGATCAAATATTTTATCGGAGAGAACGACCCCTTTTCCTGTGATACAGTGCTGCTGGCACATTCCACAGAAAATACATTTTCCAAAGTCTCTTGTTATTACTCGCTTCCCTGTTTCCCGGTCATCCTGGATTGTGATGGCATTTGAGGGACATACATTGGCGCAGGTTTCGCACCCGACACAGTTAAGATCATCCACCTCCGGTTTTCCCCTGAAGTTTTCAAAGGGAGTATGGGGCTTGTGTGGGAAGGAGGAAGTATATGCCGGCGTAAGCAGTGATGTTACTGCTTCTTTAAGCTCTCTGATTTTTGGATACTTCATTTTGCTACATCTTTATAGTCGTCCTTGACACTTTTGTCTCCAAGCTTAATCCCGAAATGATAGGCTCCCCGTACCAGGGCATGTGCAGCCACGGTGGCCCCGAAGAAAATTAAGGGTATGGCAATGATTGCTTTTATTCCGGCATCCGTGAAGCCGAAATGAAATAAGGTGCCGGCCAGGATGCTGCAAGTACCGAGTGTTCCACATTTGGTAGCCGATTGGAGCCGGTTATAGACATCAGGAAATCTGATCAGGCCAATGCAGCCAATCAGGTTGAAGAGTACTCCGATAACAATGAGAATAGTGCTGACCATTTTATTCGTTTAGTTTTTTTCCACTTAAGTATTTTGCAAGCGTGAGTGTTCCGATAAAACTGAGGATGACCCATGCGATCCCGATATCCAGGATAAATCCTTTTTCGGTGATAATGGATAGGATGGCGCAAATTCCCACCACAAGAACACCAAAAATATCGATGGCCACCATCCTGTCGGCAATGGACGGGCCCCGAATAATCCTGTACAGGCAGGATGTACTCAGCGCTATCTGTATATAGAGTAGAATTTCTAGTAGGTCCATTATTCAAAAGTCTTTTTGATATATTTTTCAAAGCGGCCGGTTATTTTCCGGCTGTATTGTTCAGGATCTTCAGAACTCACGTATATCCAGTGCACGAAGAGGTCATCACCCACAATATCCACCGTAATGGTTCCGGGCGTCATTGTAATGGAGTTGGCCAGCATGGCCCGGGCAAATTCTGATTGCAGTTCTAGTTTTATTTTGACGATTCCGGGTTTAATTGGCATGGCAGGATGAAGTACACGATAGGCCACATCGAAATTAGCTTTAATACACTCCCAGATTAAAATGATAATATATATCAGGAACCAGAAGTAGCGTTGTGGCTGCAGAAATTTGTACACCCTTTCATAGAAGTATTTTCCGAACAATAAGGAAGTAATAAGTGCTGCAACAGCTCCAACTGCCAGGTTGATCGGTGAAAGGTCGAAAGTAAGCAGCAACCAGAACAGAAAACTTAGTATGAACAGGGCCAGATATCTCATATTATAGTCCTAAAGTGCTTGTGAAATAAAGATCTGATTGCATCAATACATCAATGGCGGGACTTAATATGGAATCTCGGACTGATGGAAGCGCCAGTAAGCTTAATGCGAGACAGAGTACGGCAAGGAATATCATACTGAATGACATGGCGAAGGGTACCTCCTTTATCTTATCCAGGGCTTTTCCAGTGCTTTTATTGAAAAAAGCGAAGCGCTGGAATTTCAGAAAATAGGCAAGGGTGATGATGCTAACCACAACGGCCAGTGTGGCCAGCAAATAAAATCTTCCGTTGATGGCAGCAATCACAATAATCAGCTTGCTGAAAAATCCATTAAATGGGGGGATCCCGGAAATGGACATGGAGGCCATAAATGAGGTAGTGGATGTAACAGGCATGGCCTTTGAAAGCCCTCCCATCTCTTTAAGGTTGCGGGTATTGAGCCGGTGTTCAATCGCTCCTGCATTCAGGAACAATAAGCCTTTGAACACTGCGTGATTGATCATATGGTAGATGGCACCCCCGATGGCCAAAACCGCCGCCGCTTCATTGTTTCCCCTTAATAGTAGAAGAATTCCCATTCCAAATGCCATGACCACGTATCCCACCTGGCTGATACTTGAATAGGCCAGCAGTCTTTTCAGATCCCACTGTTTGATGGCCAGCAAAGATCCTACAACCATGGAGATGGCTCCAAGGGAGGTAAGGACCAGCGCAATTTCATAACTGAAAACAAACATGTTGAAGAAGAGCCTGATCAGCACATAAATTCCCACAGCTTTGATTAGTACACCCGAAAGCATGGCTGAAATGGGGGATGGGGCTGAAGAGTGGGCGTCCGGTAACCAGGCATGAAAGGGGATAATGGCTGCTTTCAGGCCGAATCCGGCAATGAGCAGTACCTGGACAAACAGATAAAAGGGTTTGCTGTAGCCGGCGTCAAGCACATTCCTGACATCTGCAATATTGAGTGTTTTGGTTTTCCAGTATATCAACCCGATGGCCAGCAGAATCAGCATGGAGGCAAGTCCCCCGAGTACCTGGTATTTAAAGGATGCTTCCAGTTCGGTTTTTCCCACTCCGAATGCCACCAGGGCATATGAGGAGATCACCGAGACCTCCAGAAATACAAAAAGATTGAAAAGATCGCCACTCAATACCACTCCGTTCATCCCTGCAATAATCAGGCAGAAGAGTGCGAAGTAGTTGCTCTCAGCCGTATATTTAGTTATGTAGGAAAGTGAGTAGAAAAGTGCAATCAATCCAATGAGGTTGATGATGCAGAGCATCAGAACCGAAAAGCCATCCAGAACAAGGTAAATACCCACAGGGACCCCTCCCTCGCTGGTCCATCCTCCCATGGCATAGGTGATGGAGATCTTTCCCAGACCGGTAAATTCATAAACAGCCAAGATAAGCAGAACTAACAGGGTCAGCGGAGCCAGGAACCTGTGGAACCCTTTTACAAGCTTCCCGAGAATGACAATCAGGAATGCTGAAATCAATGGTATGGCGACAAACAGGGGAATCAGTGCGTCCATCTTCTAGCCTCTTAGGTTTTTCATTTCACGTATGTCGAAGGTCTTATACTTGCGGTAGAGCCTGATGGCTATGGCCATAAGCATAGCGGTGGTAGCCAGACCAATCACAATGGCAGTAAGAACCATGGCCTGGGGCAGGGGGTCCACATAGACCTGCGCGGACAATCCGGGATCGACGATGGGCATCAAACCATTATCGATATATCCGATCAGCACAAGCATCAGAAATATGCTGAATTCCATGATCGAAAGGGAGATGGCAATCTTGATCAGGTTTCTCCGTGTGATAAGCCCGTAAAGGCCCACAAGGAAAAGAACGAAGCAAAGGATGTAGACAGTCATTTTGAGCTCTCCTCTTTAAAGATTACCAAGGCCAGGAAGATGGTCAGGATGGCCCCGGCCACTTCGATGCCAATGAAAATGTTGTACAGCGGAATCACCCCTGCGCTTAACAGCTCTCCCGGCTCCCCTTTGGGAAGATAGTTGAAGAAAAAAACCTTCGTGCCAAACAGTAGCGCCATCAGGGCCAGCACCACCACCATCAGGAGGGCAATGCTTTCGGTGTTTGACGATCCGGCCACCTCCTTTTTCAGGTTGAGGGCACTGCTTCCAAAAGCCAGAATAAGCAGGATAAAGGCCCCCGCAATGATGGCACCGCCAGCAAATCCACCACCCGGAGTAAGGTGTCCATGTAGGATGATGTAGATGCCATAGAGGAATATAAGCCCTGCTAATAGCGGAGTTACCCTTTTAACGATAGTAGACATTCCTTCCATAGCGTTTTATTTTTTCCCTTTTATTCTCAGCAGGGTCAGTACTCCCAATGCAGCAGTATAAAGTATTACTGCTTCTCCCAGGGTATCATAAGCCCGGAAGTCGAACAACACACCGGTTACAAGGTTTACACTTCCGGTAAGCTCTACAGCTCCATTAACATATGTCTCAGACATTCTCAGGGTATGAGCTCCCAGTGGATCAAGATGTTCAATGGCCAGGATGAAAAAGTAAAATAGTCCAGCAAAAACAATAAATCCGGCTATCATCTGTAAAATGGCCCTTCTGTCAAGGGTGATTGCAAGCTCCTCTCGTGTACTGTCCAGTACCACAGCGACCATAATGACCAAAGTGATGGTTTCCACCACAATTTGTACAATGGCCAGATCTGGTGCTTTTAATAAGAGGAAGCAGATCACCAGGCCGTATCCCACAATGCCCATAGCCATAACAGCCGATAGTAAATCTTTGGCATGGAGTGCATAGATAGCTCCGATGATCATAAATCCCAGTATGATGGAAATCGTCAGTTCCATATTTATTCAAGTTAGGTTATCAGTAAAAGCAACAGGATAACCAGGCCGGCAACGACCCAGAGTGTATAGTCGTGCAATATCCCGGTGTGAAGGCGACTGAAAATTCCGCCCAACCAGGAGATGAAACGCCCGGAAAGGTCATAGAGATCGAACCAGCGATCCTTTGCTCTCCGAAACAGGGTATCGAGCCATTTAAACTCTTGAAAGCTTTTATAAAATTCAAGGGTTGAGAAGGAGGTTTCCTCCTGAATTTTTTCTCCCCCAACAAAACTATCAGATGTTCTGAAATTCTTTATGTTGCCGATGAGGTAAATCAATATGCCCAGGGCAATAGATACCAGGACCAGCAAACTTACTGTGGATGATGCCCATGTTCCTGTATATTCAAATGAACCTGATACCGGCATAAAGAGTTTTGGAACCACCTGGTTGGTGGCAAATACTCCAAAACCAATACAAAGCAGCGCGAGGATCAGCATGGGAACCCACATGGCCGGGGATGTTTCCCTGATTTTCGAGGATTGTTTCTGCTGTCGTCCCAGGAAGATTCCTCCTGTAAATTTGATAAAGCTGGCCAGGGTGAGCGCAGAGCCCAGCACTGCAAGGCCAAGCCAGACCATCCAGAGTTGATTGGAGATACCGGTACCAAGACCAAAATCAATGATTCCCTGGTAGATCATCCACTTGGAAGCAAATCCGTTAAATGGGGGAATACCTGAGATGGAGAGAGCAAACACCAGGGTGGCAATGAAGGTGATCGGCATGGCTCTGGATAGTCCACCCAGGTCTTCCAGCTCCTCCTTTCCGCTCTGTTGCTCTACAGCACCAGCTGCCAGGAAGAGTCCCCCTTTGTAAAGGGTATTGTTGATCATATGAAACAGTCCGGCAGCAATCCCGATTAAAGATCCCAGACCGAATCCCACAATCATGTATCCCACCTGGGAGACTGCATGAAAACCGAGCAGTCGCTTGTAATTATGCTGTACCAGGGCCATCATCACCGCGGTGATAATGGTGATTACTCCAATGGTCAGCAGGATGAATCTTATCCAATCGCCGATCACAAACAACTGTGTGGTGATCCTGGCAAGGAAGTAGATCCCCAGGAGCTTATCGAGGGAGGCAGGAAGGTAGGCTGAAGAGGAAGCGGGAGCTGTTTCTGAATAATCGGGAACCCAGGTATGAAACGGGAAAGCCCCCGCCTTGGTAAAGCTCCCAATAAGAAGGCAAAGGCATGCAATTGATCGCACCAGATCGCTCGTTGGGAGGGCAATTTCGTCCATGTTCAGCGTTCCGGTAACCCTCCAGATAATGGCAATCCCAAGGATCATGATCCCGTCTGAAGCCCCGATGATGATCAAGGTCTTTTTGGCTGCAGCACTGCTTTTTTCATCCTTGCCGAGGGTTAGTTTGTAGAGCGAAATACCCAGGATACCCCAGCAAATAAGGAATAGCAGCAGGTTGTTGGCCAGTACAGCACCGAATGAGAATCCCAGGGTGATCAGGAACCAGGCGTAATAGTTACGCATGGCAGCTGCAGTTTTGTATGTGATGGAATAGACAGCAACCAGTAAAGAGATCAGGCTCATAAACAAGATGATGAGTTTGCTTAAACCATCCAGCGAAAAGGAGCAATATTTTTCAGCACCAGCCCAGTAATCTAAAGTAAATACCAGCTCTTCGGTTCCGAAAAGTGAGATGGCCAGATATCCTGTGAAGAGGATCACCCCTATGGAGATGATGGCTTTGATTAGCCTCAGTCCAGATGGCAACAGGAACAACAGGATTCCAATCAATACGGGAAGGATGATGATTTGTATGGCCTGGTTCATGAGCATGGATTATTCATGTTGAAGCAATTTGTTTGTAATGGATGCAGAGTGATTGATGATCTCTTTTGCATTCATGATCCGATTGCCCGACTGCCGGTCAATTGCAACTGCCAGCCTTTCGGTACAGCAGTAACAAGGATCTACTGCGGCCAGGGATATGGTGGCATCGGAAATGCTTTGTCCCACACAAGATTTTTTGAATGTGGCAATGTTGGTGTAACTGGGGGCCCTTATCTTGTGCCTTGCCGGTGAGTTGGAACCATCGGACACCACAAAATGAAAAACCTCCCCGCGGGGAGCCTCGGCACGCCCTGTCCCATACCCTTCGGGGATATGTTTGACCTTTACATCCACTTCTCCCTCCTTCTCTTTTTTCAAACCTGCCAGGCACTGTTCAATAATAGAGATCGACTCGTACATCTCCAGCAGCCGAACCTGTGCCTTGGCAAAAACATCTCCGGCTTCAGCAGTGATCACTTTCCAGTTTACCAGCGGATAGGCTGCGTAGGGGTCGTCGCGCCTCACATCTACATCCACTCCCGATGCCCTGGCGGTGGGTCCTACAGCTGCAAAGTCAAGAATATCCTGTTTTGTCAGGATGCCAACCCCCTTGGTCCGGGCGTGGATCACAGGATCATCCATGACGGCTCCCACCAGCAAATCAGTTTTTTTCTTTACCAGGTCCAGCATCTCTTGGATGGCCGGAATTTTTTGATTTTCGATGTCCCTTCGCACCCCTCCCACCTTAAACATGGCATAGTTGTTCCGGTTGCCTGCTATCATCTCAAAGAGATCCAGGACCGGTTCGCGGTATTTCCATGCCCACATAAAAACTGTATTGTATCCCAGGAAATGACCTGCAAGCCCTACCCAAAGCAGGTGGCTGTGGATGCGTTCCAGCTCACCAATAATGGACCGGATGTACTTGGCACGATTGGTGATTTCCACCCCCACGATCTCTTCCACGCTGTTGGCAAATGCAAAAGGATGGGAGGTGGAGCAGATCCCACAGATCCTCTCCACCAGGAAGAAGACTTCTTCATAACTTTTCTGCTCGGCCAGCTTCTCGATGCCACGGTGGTTATAACCCGTCTCCCATTTTACATCCTTAACAATTTCGCCGTCGCAGTACAGTTTGAATAGTTCTGGTTCTTCCTGTAAGGGGTGGTAAGGACCAATTGGTATCAATGTCTGTTTGCTCATGCTTGTGCCTCCCCTTTTGATTTGAATTTTTTCCGGTAGGGATACTCCCCTGTGGCCCAATTTCCTTCGGATAATAACTGCTCCAGGTTGGGATGATTCAGAAAGTCAATTCCAAAGAGTTCATGCATCTCTCTTTCGATCCAGTTGGTGGATTCAAACATATTGGAAAGGGATTCAATGGCAGGTTTTTCGTGATCAAGTATCACATGCAGGTTCAGGATCATTCCGGTGCTGTCGTAACTGAAATGATAATAGATCTCAAATCCTCTCCTGGTATGGAGAGCCGAGGCGATGATAAACCTGAAACCAAGTTCTTTGAAAAGGTGTTCAGACATGGAAACCAGTGCGGCAGGATCGATGTAGAGGGTGACCCGCTGTTCATTCCTGGTCTCTGATCCCAGGATCTCTGTTGAAAAAGTCTTTTTAAGTTCTTCAAGGACCATGATCTGTTAGTTTTTACCGAGAAGTTTTACAATTCCTGCCAGGATAGCTTCGGGTTTTGGGGGACATCCCGGGATATATGCATCCACCGGAATGATCTTGTCCACCGGACCAGCAAAGGTGTATCCCTCTGCAAAAATACCTCCCGTACACCCACAAGCACCAATGGCCACCACAAGTACTGGCTTGGGAGCCTGTTCATAGATTTCAAGCAGACGCGGCTTATCCTTCTTATTGATGGAGCCATTGACCAGCAGTACGTCGGCATGCCGGATACTTCCCACCAGCAGCATTCCAAATCTTTCCAGATCATACCTGGGGGTGAGGCAATCCAGGATCTCAATATCACAGTTGTTGCAGGAAGCTCCTCCGAAATGGAACAACCACAATGATTTTTTGAAACAGTAGCTTTTAAATCCCACGTTCTAAATATTTATAAGCCTAAGATTGCCAGCACAATAGCGATAATTACCAGCAGGTTCATCCAAACAAAGAAGAAGCGCATGGCCTGCTTGATCTTTACTCTTGGATTGGTGTTTCGTATGAGGGTGAGCAGAAGCACCACAGCAACAAGCTTGAGCACTGCCCAGAGAATATTTATCCCTTCCAGTAAGGTTCCATTCATCAGAATGGCCATTACAAAGGCCGGAAGGATAAAGAAGAGTATATATTTGGATAGCTTGATCATGGCATAAGGGGTGCCGGAGTACTCGATGAAAATCCCATCGGAGATCTCGGTTTCTGCTTCAGGCATATCAAAGGGGACAAGTGCCAGTTTTGCCTGCAGGCAAAAAATGACCACTATAAAGAGCAATACGCCGGAAACACTTCCTATGAATGGGACTCCGCTTTGTTGTACATGGATGATCTGATAGAGGTCTATGCTCTGTCCGGATTTGATGATGATCCCAACCATGACCAGAAGAAAGGTGAGTTCATAGCTCAGAATCAGTTTCATCTCACGGGATGCTCCCACGGCAGCCAGTGGATTTCCCGATGAGAGGGCTCCAATCACATAGCTTAAAGATGGTATGGTTAAGAGGTAGAAAATAACGATCAGGTCACCATGAAATCCGGAGGTAATATTTAACAGTGGCAGAAGGATAAACACTCCGGCCATGGTTGCACCAAAAACCGCAAATACGGGAGCTGCCAGGAAGAGCCCCTTGGCCCCCCTGGCAGGCAGGATGGTCTCTTTTACCAGCAGAAGCTTGAAAAAATCATAAAAGGGCTGCAAGAGAGGAGGCCCTTTGCGAAACTGCACCCCGGCTGTAATCTTCCGGTCAAACCAGGAGAGCAGTCCACCGATCACCGCCATAAACAGGAAACCGGGGTATACAAGAAAATAGAACAGGTTCGTTCCCATAAATTATTTTTTACAATTGATCAGTAAGCCATATGCGTTCCCGCACCAGGATATGTTCATTCAGTTTGTAAATATGCTGTTCCGGATCTTCCTCCATATCGACCCTGGTTACAGCTCCTTCGGGACTTTCCCTGATCCACAGCTCCAGCTCCTTTTCATTCGACAGGTCATAGTAGTTTTCTTTGTTCCGGTGATATTCGAAAAAATCGGTCATCATGGTACCGAATGGACAGATGACCACACAGGATTTACAGGAGATGCAAAGATTGGTGGACCGGGTAATGACCCCCTGGTCATCCTTTTCCAGGGCATCGGCGGGACAGACTTCTATGCAGGGTGCATCTGAACACTTTCTGCAGGTAAATTGGAATACGGCCAGTTCGCGTATACTTTTCAAGCCATTGCTTCCCACCGAAGGTTCGCATATTCCTTCCGGCGGTGATTCATCACAACTTGTGCCGTTTGGACTTCTCAGTTTTTCCAGATCGATCAGTATCTTTTGTGCCATGTCAGTTCCAGATATGAGGTTGATCTTTGATTTCATCATAGGTAAAGAC
Organism: Bacteroidota bacterium; assembly: GCA_003648635.1. Classification (GTDB taxonomy): domain Bacteria; phylum Bacteroidota; class Bacteroidia; order Bacteroidales. The sequence continues at coordinate 14,075 of QMPQ01000011.1, forward strand.
CGGACCATCTTTACATACCAGGTACTTGCCCATCATGCAATGGCCGCATTTGCCAAGACCGCATGACATATTTTTCTCCATGGAAAGGAAAATATCATGCTCAGGATAGCCCATCTCCAGTAGCTTCATGGTTCCGAATTTCATCATAATGGGAGGGCCGCAGACCACTGCAACGGAATTCTTAATATCCATCTTAACATCATCCAGCAGGACAGTGACCACACCCACCCGCTCGTTCCAGTTCCCATTTGCCTGGTCCACACTTCGAAGCACTTCAAACTTTGGCGTGTCACGCAGTTCCTGGATATAGGGTTTATAGATACAATCTTCAGGAGTTTTTGATCCGTAGCACAGGGTCACTTTCCGAAGTTTGTCGGAGATGGCAATCAGATTGAAGAGCAGAGACCGTATGGGAGCAAAGCCACAACCACCCCCCAGGATCAGCACCTCTTTGTCGTAGAATTTTTCAAGGGGATAACCTCTCCCAAAGGGCCCCCTGATCCCCATAAGCTCTCCTGGTTTCATGCGATGCATGTGATCGGTTACATAACCGGTTTTCATAACAGTTACCTCAAGCTTATCTTTTTGAAGCGGTGAGGAGGAAGGGGTAAAAGGAGCTTCTCCCATGCCATCAACGGTGACCTCAATAAACTGGCCAGTGGCAAATGAAAACTCCTGTTCGGGCACCAGGACAAATGTTTTGATCAGGGGTGATTCATCAATCACCTTGACCAGCTCACACTTCAGGGGCTTATACAGACTTCCATTCTTTCCCATGGCATTAATTTGCTAACTCCATGAATAGTTCGTTCTTATTGATCTGGCCAATACAGGCCTCTATACAACGACCGCATCCAGTACAGGCTTTTAACTCATATTTCAGGGGCTTCCACACATATTTACACATATAGCGGTTTCTGAATCTGTCCTTGAGATGGCCAAGTGAATCTTCACCACCAGCCACACGTTCAAAACCAGGGTATTGACAGGTATCCAGCTGTCGTATTTTCTCAAATCCAGGCCTGTCGATTAATAGGAAACAGGAGCAAGTAGGACAGATAGCACTACAGGCTCCACAGGAAACACAGTCTGAGGCATATTTAATCCATGGCTCATCCCCGGAAGCTTCTACCAGCTCACCTGTCTTCTCATATCCTGGCAATGCATTATTCTGCTTGCCAAGTAATTCTTTCACCTCCTTTTGTTGAGTCTGTAGTTTCTCCAGAAGATTTTCTTCAGGGGTACTGGCTACGACTATTCCCAGCTTCTGTACAAAAGATTCACCCTTTTCGGTAAAAATGCTAAGGATCACCTGTTCCTCTACCAGGGCGGCAGAGATATCAGCAAATTTATTCCCGACGGGCTCAATGCCATAGCTGGTGCAGTGGCAGTGTTCCTGAATGCTAAGGCAGTCGAAGGAAATGATGGTGGTCCGGTCCCGGCGGTCACCATAGGATGGATCATCGTATTCCTGGTCCAGGTATATCTGGTCCAGGAAGGCCAGTGCCATCACATCACAATTGGGAGCACCGATGAGAACCACTGGAGATCCATTGGTGCTGTCTGTCACATTCTCTTTGACAGGAAGGAAGAAGTTTTTTAGGGGAGTGACCGGCTTAGGTTTGTTATAGCTGATTTCAGGTATTGTATCTGTATCCAGTTTGACATAGTCACACGAGAAATCATTCTCCACCGGTGCATAAAGGTCAAGAGATGATAGGAGTTGACTAAGCCTCTCATCCCATTCATGCTTGGGGATAGCTATCCTATTCATTAGATGTGAAAAATATAACTATAAAAATAGACCCACACCTAACATCAGTCAAGCTTTACATGTTAAACAAGTGTTGTGAAAATATACGCAACAATTTTAAACAGCAATAAAACAGATATATACAGCGGTTTGAAAACTAGAATATTTTTCGCAACTTGTATATGAAAAAATAAAGGAAATATTTTTATTGTGAAAAAAAATACAAAATGCCCCCTTAGAAAGAGTTTGAGAAGGATCCTGTTATACCGGGGAAGCCTGCTACAACTGCAGGCCCTGGGTGTAAAAAGGGTTTACTCCTATACACTTGGTAAAGAGACAGGAATTTCGGCCCAACAGGTACGGAAGGATTTCTCGGAATATAAAATCAAAGGAAACCAGCGTGGAGGATATCGTGTAGATGAACTGATCAGTGAGATGGAAAATATTTTCTACAAGAAGGGCAGCCAGAATATCATTATAGTGGGACGGGGGAATATCGGTTCCTCACTGGCTAACTATGACAATTTTATACAGCGTCAGATCAATATTGTGGCCACCTTTGATATTGATCCATCCAAACAACGGATCCGATCGGAAATACCTGTCTATACCATGGAGCGAATGGAAGAGATCATTGATCGTTTCGGAGTGCGTACAGCCATTATTGCAGTTCCTGATATGGCTGCACAAAAGGTCTGTGATCAACTGTTGGGATATGGCATCAACGGGATCATCAACTTTGCCCCGGTGATCTTGAAGGTAAGCGAAGATATCATCATCAACAATGTAAACCTGAGTGACGAAATTGAGAGTGTAATCTACTGTGTTTCACTCACGGAAAATGAGTGTCCGGAATAATTTTAATTTCTAATAGAGAATGCATTGCGAGGATTTATTTCTAGTAAAAGATTAATGTCCTCCTGAGAAAACCCCACCTCCCTTAGTGCAGGGACCAGGGCAGTAAATATTCCGGTAAATCCCCTGAAAGACCCTCCATTCTCTTCTCCGGGTTTATACCATCCTGCATCATGAGATATCAGTACCCGGTTCAGAAAACCTGCTTCTTTTAAGTCCTGGATGCGATCAGCATACCATGCCACATCGTATTTGCTACCCTGCTGTTGATCGAGGTTTAGGTTGTCCAGCGATATCCACGTACCCATCTTAGCTGCTCTGATATTCCCCTCCAGACTTCCCAGCTGGGCATGTACCCAGATAAAACAAGATGGATTTAGACCATGGGATTGAAGTACTGAGATCTGCTCAAATGCCGGGCCATCGGGTCCGGTGTGAGATGCAATGACCAGGCCGGTTTGTTGATGTGTAAGAGCTGCCGCGGTAATAATCTTAACATGTTCCTTTGAAAGTGATTCGTCTCCATTCACGGCAATCTTAATAAATCCTGGTTTAACACCACTCCCCTCGATCCCGTTTTCAAACTCATCCACCCAGATACGGGACAGCTCTTCTGCTGTAAGCTCATAGAATTTTGCCGGGATAAACAGGTTATCATGTGCACCGTAATAGCCTGTGTTGGTGACAAGGTGCATGCCCGTATTTTTAGAAAGTGTTTTTAATAGCCAGGGATCCCTGCCCAGGTAGGCAGGAGTGCATTCCATTAATGTTGACACCTGGTACTCCTGGATTTCTTCAAGGTAGGGAATGACCTTATTTACTACCTCCTGTTTTTCCCATCGGTGGTAAGCAGTGCTATCGGCTCCAATAAAGTCCACCAGTATATGTTCATGGCTCAGGGTAATACCCATAGCTGAAGCAGGGATGGGACCAAGGACGGTCATGATGATTTGTTCGGATTCCGGGCTGCAACTTAAAAGTCCTGTCAGGGCAAGCCCCAGGAAAATGCGTGAAATATTTCTCATGATATAAATATAACTTCAAATTCAATTAACTCCATACCCATACTGGTGCTGAGGCCAGACCTCCATACAATACTATATCAAAAACTGCATGTGCAATTACCGGCGGAACTGTACTATCCGCCAACTCCCGAAGCGCTCCGACCAGGAGCCCTACAACAAAGGTCCAGAAGATTAAGAAGAAAAAATCGAATTGCAAAGGAGCGGCAAGGCTGAGGATTACCAGTAATTTGTAAGAAGTATGGAGAGCGGAGGCAGTTATGATGGAGAAACCTGAGCCAATTGGACGTAGCTGTCCCTGAAAATATCCTCTGAATACCAATTCTTCCGTGGCACCTATCAGTGGTGCCACAAAAGCGATCCCGGTAAAACCCGCAGGCAGAAAAGTCAGTTCAAAGCGTTCGCGGGTAAGCATGCCCATGATAAGGCCCAGTACGATGGCAGGAAGAATGTAAAGAAGGACCTTTCGATTTAAGGATTTGATACCAAAAGCCTCACGGAGCGTCAAGTGCCTGATAGAGTATCCAATTACCGCTGCAGTACCGGCAAGCCCCCCGAAGGCAAGTAGTAAAAGCGGAAATGTTTTGTGGATGAAACCTGCAAAAATGAGGATTCCTGCGAATGAGAGTAATACAGTCCGGATTCGGCCGGGGTGTTGCCTAAGCGCGGAAGTGTTGGAATTCTTGAGTTCCGGCATTGTATTAAATTTTGCGACGGGAAAAATGTCGGAAAATCAGGATGAAGGGAAGCAACAGCAGCAGCCAGCCCGATCCCAGGCAAAGACCGCTTCCAGGCACAATTGTTGTGCATGGAAGTGATGCTCTTAACTCTTTGATCCATTCCGGATTATCTTCGAACACCTCATTTGTTAGTATAAGTAACTTCAGTTGCTCCAGTGAATCAAGCTTGCTTAGCTGTTCTTTCTCAAGTTGAAGTACCAGGATGTTTAAATCGGGCAGTGCTTGCAGGGGAGACAGGTCTCTTATATCTGAACAGCCAATTAACTCCACCACTTTCAGTTGTGAGAAATGTTCTGTAAGCTCACCGAATTTATGGTGAGATATATTTGGAGGTAAGGATAGCCAATAAAGAGGTTCCATTTCCAGTAAAACATCTACATCCTGTACCCTGCTACACTGGGTCAGACTTAAGTGTTTTAAATTTTGGAGATCGCCAAGCCCGCTGATATCAGACAGGGTATCGCAGCTGATCAGATGAAGTTTACGGAGCGATTTGGGGAACTCAATGGATTCAAGGGTGGTTAGTTCTGATTCTGCAATGGTGATGCTTTGCAGCTTTTTTAATCCGGACAGAGGAAGCAGCTCTCCTGGTTTCGGTTCCCAGCTTGCCACGATCAATGATTCCAGATTACTGCAGCAATTGGCAAGTTTTGTCAGTGCAGGAATGTTACTGTCTACCCAGAGGAGTTCCAGCTTAGATACACAACTACCATCTTCCGGATCCGGAAGGACCCCTAAATCATCGATCACCAGGAATGTTGGCTGACAGATAGAAAGGATTTCATGGAAACTATCTGATCCAGCCCTTCCTTCTACCACAAGCCCTTTACCCGAAAGTCTTGTTTCGTGTTTCTTCAGAACCATAAGTTGATCATCCGAAACGGGCCCCTGTATATAAATGGTGGAGAGCTGTTCAAATTCAGGATCGCTTAGTTGACTAAAGGCCTCCATAGAGGAGGGCCCTGACAGTTCCATATATTCCAGATTCCCGTTCAGGTAAACCGAAACCGCATTTAAGGTATCGAAACTGACTGAAAGAAGTGTGCCATTTTCCTGATTGTACCTGTAGTAGAACTGAAGATCATCCTTGATCATATAGAGCAGATCCCCTGCAGAGGCTGGCAGGGTGACTTCCAGCAGCTCCTCTGATTCCGAGGAAGATCCAAATATTGCATAGGAAGTGCTTACGTTGCAGGCCCAGGAGACTCCCTCTATCCGGATCATATCAACTTCCGGGCTGTATGTATCGTTGCAAGCAGTCATTATTCCTGCAAAGGCTACCCATACAGGAAGAAAAATGAATCCTAGTTTTTTCATGATCAGAATTTTAAAGATTCAGAACATGAAAGTTACAATACAGGATTAGCTATGTCAAGTTTTACTCATATTTAAGAGTGTCGGCAGGGTTCATCCTGGAGGCACGATAGGCATGGATGGAGGTAATCATGACCGTAATAAAAATAGTTACAAGTCCTGAAACCAGGAAGAGGTACCATTGCATATCAATGTGCTTACTGAAGTTTTCAAGCCACCTAAGGATGACCAGATAGGCAAGGGGCCAGGAGATCAAATTAGCTATAAGTATGAGCCAGAGAAATTCTCTGGACAGCAGGGTATTCACATGGGCGACGGTAGCTCCGTGAACACGTCTTATACTGATCTCCTTGGTTTTTCTCTCCACCATAAAAGAGGTAAGGCCAATAATTCCAAGACAGGCAATGACAATAGCCAGGATGGTCAGGATAATGGAAAGCTTGGAAAAGCTACTCTCATCTTTATAGAGGGCATTGAGTTCTTCATCCAGGAAGGTGTATTCGAAGGGTCTGGTGGGGGCGACCTCCTCCCAGATATTCTGAATATATGCCAGTACTTCCGTATAATTGTCGGTGTTGACCTTGACGGCCATGTAGCGTGTAAGTGCAGCTGCTCCAAAGGGGTTTTCCAGCATATCCAGGATGAAGTTATCTGCAGGCTTATGGAGAGATAGGGCATTGAAATCACTAAACACCCCGATCACCCTTTCGTTTCCGTCCATCCGGACCGCTTTGCCAATGGCTTCCTCGTTGGTCCAGCCCAGGTGATTGACCATGCTCTCGTTGATCATGATGGCCTCCGAGGTATCCGACGGGAAATCGCGCGAAAAGGATCTTCCCTGCACCACCTGGATATTGAAGGTTTCGATGAAATCGTAACGCACCAGGAAAGCAGGATACCAGAAGGCTTGATCATCGAACATCCCTTCTACGACTACAGAACGGGTGTTGTGGTTGGCTCCGAGAATGTCTTCCATTCCGGTTACTGATATCACCTGGTTATGTTTTTTAAGCTCTTCGGCTAATCTGTCAAAATGAAGAGCTGTATTGAATTTGGTAGGAATCAGTATTACCTGGTCCCGATCAAATCCCAAATCGGCTTTTCTAAGGAAGTTTAATTGTGAAAAGGCAGTGATGGTACCAATGATCAAAGCCACAGAAATCAGGAATTGCACCACCACAAGAATTTTTCTTGCCATGCCTTTTCCTGCCCCTGTGGCGAGGGCTCCTTTCAGGTGACTGGTATCCAAACGCGAAAGAAAAAAGGCAGGGTAGGAACCAGACAGAAGCCCCACAACCAGTAGCAACAGAAGTCCTATGGCCAGACTTTCCGGATGGATTATGATACCCGTTTCAATCGATTTCCCGGTAAAGTTATTAAACAGAGGAAGCAGTACTTCCACCAGGATGGCAGCCAGCAACAGGGACAGAAAGGTAATAATCATAGATTCGCCCAGGAACTGGGCCCGAAGCTGGACCTTCCTGGCACCCGCTACTTTCTTCATACCAATCTCCCTTCCGCGTCCGGATGAACTTGCCGTGGCCAGGTTCATAAAGTTGATACAGGCCAGGATCAAAACAAAAATACCAATAATGGAAAGAATCCGGATGTAGGATAATTTTCCATTGGGATGCATCTCATATTCATGATGCGACTGTAAGTGGATGTCGGTCAAGGGCTGCATATAGAGGGTGATTTTCTGGTCCTTGAAATCGGCATACTGCCTCAGGTGAAAATCAGCTAACTGTGCCTCCAGTTGTTCTTGCGTGATATTATCATAAAGCTCCACATAGGTCCAGCAGGGATTCCAAATCCAGGTTTGGGGAAACTGTCCCCTTTGCAAGGCTCTGAAGCTGGAAAGGGAAGCAAGCATATCGATTTTAAAGTGGGACTGTTCCGGAAGGTCTTTCATTATTCCGCTTACCTCAAATACGATTTGTTCTTCCATCCGGAGGGATTTTCCAATGGCTGGAGTATCTCCAAAATATTTTTTGGCGGTACTTTCCGAAAGAACAATGGTGTTGGGCCGGTTGAGAACAGTTGCCGGATCCCCTTCCAGAAGAGGAAAAGTAAACATCTGGAATACATTTGAATCGGCCAGGTAGAACCACTCTTCATTAAATTTTAGCACATTGGTGCTATCCTCCAAATTTTCAAATAGCATTTCCGATACCTGGAAATCAAAGAACCTGACCATGGATTTGATCATGTCGGGATAGTCTGCGGCAAGGGCGGGACCAAAAGGAAATGACATGGTTGCTGCATCTTCGTTGATGTCATTGGAGTCATACAAGCGATTCATACGGTAGATCTGTTCATGGTTCTCATGAAAGCGATCATATTTAAGTTCATCGGTGACATAGATCAGGATGAACAGGAAACTGGAAATGCCGATGGCCAGACCCAGGATATTTAAAATGGAATAGTTGAAATGCTTCAGGATATTCCTGATGGCAATGGTAAGTAAATGTCGAAGCATGTTGTTCAGTTATAGTGAATATGGCACTATTCTGTCCACAAATGCCTTACCATAATTTTTAAGCTGCAGATAATCAGCAGAATAGGAAAAATTCGGCGGTTAAAAAAAAATATGAAGTGACCCCAAGCGGACAAGCACTGTTCGCTTACGCACAATTCATACTGTTTATTCGGAAGTGTAACTAAGGAATCCGCCGGTGATCTGGGTCAGACTGGCCTTGGAGCTGATCAGGTTGTGAATTGCCTGTAGCCGCTGAAAGGATACATTCAGATATATCAATTGGATATCCCGGTAGTTAAAAGAATTAATCACACCGGAGCGGTATTTATCCTCCGAAATGGAGAGGTTCAGCTCGGCTGCTTCCAGGTTTTCGTTGGCCACATTCAAAAGCTCCAGCCTTACCGTGTGATAATCGAAGAGATTGAAAAGTTCATTGGTCAGAGCATGTTCCATCTGGTCGATCTCCACTTTGGCCACGTCTTCGTTGATCCTGGCAATCTCCACACCCCTTTTTCTGACTCCTGCACTATAGATATCGAAGGAGAGGCGCACATTTCCGTAAGGCAACACGGTTTCACTATTGAAGGTTTGGGCACCACCAGAATAGGACCGTGTGTTTCCGTAGTCCATTCCAGCGCCCACGGATATGGAAGGGTAGTAGGCCGATCTTTGCAAGGCGGTCTCATTCTCCTTCAGAAGCAGACTTGTATACTGATTTTTCAAGGTCTGGTTGTCGGCTGTCATTTTCGAAAGCAGGTCGGCCAGGATAAACTCCGAGGTGTCGGCTTCAAAGGCTTCGGAAAATTCCCAGGTTTGGGAGGGTTCTATTCCCATCATAAAATTGAGATTCCTGGTGGTATTCCGTACAAGCATTTCCTGGTTCATAAAGTTGGTCTTGTCGGTCAGATAAACATTCTTCGCCTGGAGTACATTATATGTGACCGATCCGCCCAGAGATTTCTTTTTCATTTCATACTGGTAGCGATCTTCAGAGAGCTGCATTACCGTTTCAAGTACTTCGAGCTGCTCTTGTTGCAATAGTACACCATAGTAAACCTGGATGATATCCTCGATGGTCGACATAACCTGAACGGCCAGCAGGCCCGAACTTAGGTCCTCCAGGGTCTCCAGTTGGGATTTGGTAAACTTAACTCTGAATCCATCAAATAGAATCCAATTCAGTCCCACACCAGCTGCTAGCCGGTTGGTGTATAGGCTGTTATTTAGCTCATAGCTGTTGTTACCGGAGGCATCAAAACCAATGGTTGGGTAGCGACCTGCGGTACCCCAGTTGTTGTTGATTTCTGCCACATCCAGGCTGGCCCGCGAGATGATCAGGCCATAGTTATTCTCCAGCGCCTGCTCCAGGGCAGTAGAGAGTGTCAGGATGTTATCCTGTCCCTTTGCAAAGTTCGCAATGAACAGAATGCTAAGTATATATATGGTTTTTTTCAATGGTTTCATAGCTGATTATTCTTCTATGGCTGTTACTCTTCTGCCTCGGTTTTTCTCAAACTTTAACTTTCTGTTATTCTGGATAACTGCAGTCTCAATCTCCTCACGGGTGGGTTTCACCCCCGTCCACAGGTAGCTTAGATAAACCTTAGCATCGTTTAAAAGCATAATTAGTACCGGGAAAAAGATCAGGATAAAAATGGTTCCCAGGAACACCCCGTACGCCAGGCTGATGGCCATGGGAATCAGAAACTGTGCCTGTACACTCTTTTCAAAGAGCATGGGAAAGAGTCCAACGCTAGTGGTAATGGAGGTGAGGATAATGGGTCGCAACCTTATTTTGCCTGCCTCTTTGACCGCGTCCGGAACCTTCCAGCCTTCAATCAACAGCCTGTCATACTTGGAATAGTATACAATGGCATCATTGATAATTACCCCGGTTAGTGCAACGGCCCCCCACAAGCTCATCATGGAAAGGGGCTGACCGTGAAGGCCATGTCCCCATGCCACACCAAGCAGTGAAATGGGAATCATCATGATAACAATAAGTGCCTTGGGAACACTCCTGAAATGCAGTACCAGCAACATAAGAATTACAGCGAATGCGATCATATAGGAACTACCTGCCTTTCCCATAGCTTCCTGGCTATATTTTTGCTGTCCCTGGTAGACAACCCGGATTCCGGCAAACTGTGCATTCAGTTCCGGGATGATCTCTGCCTCGACCTGCTCCAGGATATCTGGAACTGAGGCCAGTGGATCAACAGTTTCTGCCTCCACCCTTATCTCCCGCGATCCGTTAAAACGGTTAATGGCCACCGGGCCCCGTTCCATATGGTAGTCAGCCAGCTCTGAAAGGGGATATGTGCCCTGGGCTGTTTTGATCTTCATATTCTCCAGCTGTCCCAGGGTGGTACGGTCCGATTTGGGATAACGTACCCATACCCGGAGTTCATCTCGCCCCACCTGTAGCCGCTGTGCCTGCGCACCGTAAAATCCCTGTCTTACCTGACTGGCCACAGTGGACTCATCCAGACCCAGGAAATAGGCACGTTCTTTCAAATCAAGCCGGATCTCCTGCTTTCCCAGTGCAATGTTTTCATTCACATCTTTTAGCTGAGGCATTTCGTTGAGGCGGGCAATCATATACTCCTTGGCTTCCTCCAGCTCCTGGAGGTTTTTTGACATCAGTCCGATGGAGACAGGTGATCCCCACCTGTTTCGACCCCCTACCGTAAACTTACTGGCCTCAGGCACCTTGCCAATTTTCATATTCACCCGGGTAGAGATGTCCCTGCCCGAAATGTCATATCCTTCCAGGTCGACCGGGTATACACTGATACTTCCTGCATGGGCCCCTCGCTCCTGTCCGCTAAAGGCACTCCCCAGCCTCTTGCTGGTTCGTTCAATAATATCATGATCCAGCCCCAACTCCTCATTGATTTCATCATTGACTTCCCAGATGGCTGTCTCAAATTTGTCCAGGAACTCCAGGGTTTGTTTCTCCCCGTCACCCGGCGTAAAAGCCACATTCAGGGTAAACTGGTCAAAGTCTACCATGGGGAAGAAAGTATTGCGGATATGTCCTCCCATAAAAAGCCCCATGGTTATAAGCACCAGGGCAACGGGAAAGCTGGCAGCAATGTACCTCCATTTAACCAACCAATTCAGGAAATGCTGGTAAACGCGGTCGCGAAGCCATATAATAAAACCTTCAAAGTATTTCCTAATCCCCTTGTTTTTTGCTTGCAGGGTCTTCCGGCTTAATGTCTTCTCATTCCCCAGGTGGGCAGGAAGCACCAGGAAGGCTTCAAAAAGGGAGAAGAAGAGCACTGCGATCACTACAATGGCCACATCCCACATCATTTCCATCCTTGTTCCCCGAAGAAACAGGAGGGGAGCGAAAGCTACGATGGTGGTGGCTACAGAGGTCAGTACCGCCGGTGCCACCTCCATGGTCCCATCCACAGCTGCATGCATGGGGGTCTTGCCCCGTTCAAAATGGAGATAAATATTTTCGGCAATTACAATGCCATCATCCACCAGGATTCCAATCACCAGGATCATCCCAAAGAGCGACTGCAGGTTGATGGTTACCCCCATAAAACTGGCAGCAATAAACATGGCCAGGAAGCTGAAAGGAATCCCGAAAGAGACCCAGAGAGACAAGCGAAAACTGAGGAACATCGAAAGGGCAATAACCACCAGTAGCAAACCGAGCAGTCCGTTTCTGGTAAGCAAACTCAGGCGGCTCTGGAGGATATCCAGGAAGTTCCTTGAAACAATGAGTTCAACCCCCAGGTTCCTGTTGTTAAATTCTTCAATGTAGATGTTGACGTATTCGCTAATTGCGTCCAGGTCCTCCTCCGGCAATTTCTGGACGTTGATCGAAACAGAGGGTTTTCCATTGGTCCATTGCTTGTTGGGAGAATCAGCAAATTTCAGTTTCACATCGGCCACATCCCGGATCAGGATAAAACCTCCATCAGTCTGTCCCCTCAGTGTAATACTTCCAATCTTATTGGGATCGGCACTCCTGGAACGCAAGCGGATCAGGAACTCCTCCTCTTCAGATTTTATTTCACCACCAGAAACGTCCCGGTTGTTGTTCTGGATGGCCCTGACGATCTCTGAGAAAGTGATATTGTATCTCAACAACTCTTCCTCTTTAATCTCCACCGATATTTCAGGTTGGGGATATCCGGAAAGGGAGATTTGACTCATCACCCCGGAGCTGAAAAAATCCTCTTCGATACGCTGGGCATGCTCCTTCAGGGTCATCAGATCCATCTGATGACCATCCACCGGAACCAGCTCAAGACTGGTGGCTCCTGCGCGTGAACGACGCTTGGATACAATGGGTCGCTCAGCAGCTGAGGGCAGAGAAGAGATACCATCCACCGCATTTTTTACCTCCTGAAGTACTTCGTTAATGGGGTATTCTCCAGTGGTTTCAATGGACACTGAAGCCATATTTTCCATCGATGTGGATGTGATCTCCTTGATCCCGATCAGGCCCCGAACTGCCTCTTCAATACGGGAGGTAACACCCTCTTCCATCTCCACAGGCGAAGCTCCTGGGTAAAAGACTGAAATCGAGAGAAAGCGACTCTCCGTCTCCGGGAAGAAGGACTTCTTCATATTGGACAAACTGAGTCCGCCTGCCAGGATTACCACCGCGATGAGCAGGTTGGCATAGACCGGGTATTCTACAAAACGCTCAATAATCTTCCTCATATCCGGTCTTATTTACGTTTGGATTTCTTTTCAGATCCTTCTTTTTTGTCTTCACCCTTAGCAGCTTGTCCGGCAGGGGCTCCCTGAGGAGGACCACCGGGTCTGCCGGGTCCCATTTGTTGCGCATCTTTGTCTGTTTGTATCAGGGTTCCTTCAGAAACATTAATCAGCTGTTGTAGCACCACGGAATCCCCTTCAGGCAGACCGTTAAAGATCAGGGTACTCTCATTGACTTTTACAATATTGATTTGCTCCTTTGCCAGTCTGCCCGACCGGGCAATAAAAACTTCGTTTGAATTGAATACCGAGTTCCTGGGGATTTCCATCACGCCCTCAATGGGCCTGAGAGGGAAATGAGCCACGAAGTACTCTCCGGCCAATAGTGGTTGCTTATGGTTATTGGGTATGCTGATAAAAATAGTCTGCCTCTGGGTGTTCTCATCTATAAACTGACTCTTGCGAAGCACCTGTCCCTTCCAGGATTTCTTACCATCTTCAGAGATTACTGAAACAGCATCGCCCTGGTTGACCCAGACGGCATCGCTGCGCTGAAGTGGAACTTCAAGCTCCAGGTGGTCGGTTTGAATGGCCCGTGCCACACGACCACCGGTATTGGTATATGCCCCCAGCTCCATATAAACATCTTTATAAGTGCCGTTGAACGGGGCCCTGACGGTGCGTCTTTTCAACTGCAGTTCAGCGCTCTGAATGCTGTAATGTTCACTGATCACATTTCTGCTGGCCAGGAAGATCTTTAATGTATTATCTTCGATTTCCGGCATGGGAGGTAAAGGTTTATCCACATTAATGGAGGAGAAAAACTGACCGAATCCTTCTTCCGCTTCTGGAAAATCAATGACCAGATCGGGTATAATATTTGCCAGTGTGTTCTGGTACTGGCTTTTCATGGCCTTAAGCGAAAGGATGGCCTCATCGGGATAAACCACAAATAGCACATCCCCTTTTGAAAAACTGGCACCTTTCTTAAGAGATACTTGCCCCGATTCAATTTTTCCTGAAGCTTCTGCTACTATATCTATTTCGGCTATGGATGAGAGCCGTCCTGTTTCTGCTATGGAAGAAGAAATACTGCTATATTTTACAGGCTCCACCCTTACATAACGACGTGATTCAAGGGAGCGGCGCACAGGAGGTTCCTCCTTCTGTGCAATTAAAAAACGCATTAATCCATAGGCTAGTCCCAGGATGAAGATGACACTAACTATGATGACAATTCTTCTGTCTATTTTTCTCATTATCTGCAATTAAAAGTCAAAAATTCGCGCAAAGATAGCATTTAGACAATGAACACGTTAAAAGGTTTAAACTTAGTTTGGTTTGTATCAGTTTTTTAACTTTGAATTATGAAGATCAGCTTAGCTAGAAAAGAGGATCTGCCTATTATTAATGAGATCTATAATCAAGCCGTTCGGCAACAATTCTGCACGGCTCATCTGGAATCCGTTGATATGAAGGAACGTGAGCTCTGGTTTCTTAGTCATGATCCCTATCACTTTCCAGTTTTTGTGGCCTTTGATGAAAAGGGAGTTGTTGGGTGGGTCTCCCTTGGGCCCTATCGGGAAGACCGGCAAGCTCTGGCTCATGTGGCCGAGGTAAGTTATTATGTGGATGAAAAGGTGCGAGGTCTGGGAGTTGGAAGCAGCTTGCTGGACCATGCTCTGAATATTGCACCCGGTTTTGGCTTTTCAGTGCTCATCGCTATTCTACTGAATAAAAACCCAGCAAGCATTGCATTGCTGCTTAAATATGGCTTTGAAGAGTGGGGCAGGATGCCTGAAATTGCCAGAATAGATGAGCAGCTGGCCGATCACCTCTACTTCGGAAAAAAGCTTTAGATCCTGGCAATTATTAAAGGAGGATCAGCTGGATTTACCTTTTCAAGTACCACATCCTGGAAAATGTTTTTTGTGCGAAGTGGAGCGGAAAACTGTATAGGTAAATAGTGTTCGCCATAGCCCTGAGCCATTCCCTTGCTGTTCACTTTTTCGATCAGTACACGCTCTGTTTTTCCGACCATCGAAGACATGTAGTCCAGCCTGTTTTCCTCAGATATTAGCCGGATAATCTCACTTCTTTCAGCTTTGATCCGCTCCTCAATCTGCTCTTCCAGGTGATCCGCCCGAGTACCTTTTCTCCTTGAGTATCTGAAGGTGTGAATATGGCTGAATCGGGCCTCTTTGACTACCCTGGTAGTTTCAGCAAAATCATCTTCCGATTCGCCTGGGAAGCCCACAATGACATCCGTTGTGAAATTAAAGTCAGGCATCTCTTTGCGGAAAGTCTCCACGATATCCATAAAAGACCGGGTGGAGTACATTCTTCGCATTTTCTTTAGAATGGAATCGGAACCACTCTGAATACAGAGATGAAGGTGTGGAGCCATTTTGGGATGCCGGAATATCTTGTGGAAATCAGGACCAAAGCCATCCGGTTCCATGGAAGAGATCCGGATACGAAAATCGCCAGGCAACTCAAGCATCTTTTCAATGGCACTTTCTAATTTGTATTTCCCAAAATCGTAGCGTCCGATATTTACCCCGGTTATTACGATCTCCTTGAATCCATTATCGACCACCCGTCTGATATTCTCCAGGATCTCGTCCAGGGGACGACTCACCGCCCGGCCTCTTACCGAGGGTACAATGCAGTAGGTGCAAAAATTATCACATCCATCCTGTACCTTGATGGAGGTGCGGGTATGCAAGCTTTGATCGACTGTTTCAAATCCAAAAATATCTCCGGCCAGGCTGTCGGGATGGACCACTTCTCCTTTAAAGTGGGCATCCACCAGCGATACAATCTGGCTCTTGCGCTCATTGTCCACCACGTAAGTGATCTTCTCATTGGCTTCCAGTTGCTCCTTGTAATTATTGGCCATACAGCCGGTCACCACCACCAGGCCTGCAGGGTTTTTCCTGGCAGCATGATTGATGGTATTTCGTGATTTCTGATCACTCTGATTGGTTACTGTGCAGGTATTGATCACGGCGATATCGGCCTGAGTAGCGAAGTCCACTATTTGGTATCCCGCCTGGTGAAAGCGTGTGACCAGAGCATCGGTTTCATACTGGTTAAGGCGGCAGCCCAATGTTTTAAATGAGACCTTTTTCATGTTCGCAAATGTAAACAATCCATTAGAGCTTAGGTTCAAAATATGTACATTGTGTGTTCAACCAATATGCCCTTTCACGATGAAAAATAGCATTTCACTGATTATTTTGATTTTCGGCCTGACTATTAGTGCTTGTACTCCCAAAGAGGCTGCGACAGAAATTGAAAAAACGCCCCCCAATATTATTTATATCCTGGCTGACGACCTGGGATATGGCGATCTGAGTTGTTACGGTCAGGAAAGGTTTAGCACACCTCATCTGGATCAGCTGGCCATGGATGGCATCCGGTTTACCAGACACTATTCGGGCAGCACTGTTTGCGCCCCATCGCGTTCTGTATTGATGACCGGACTGCACACAGGACACACACCAATCCGTGGAAATCAGGAGGTGAAACCAGAGGGACAATGGCCTTTATCCGCTTCAGCAGAGACCCTGGCGGAACGACTGAAAGAAGTTGGATATGTAACGGGTGCATTTGGAAAATGGGGCCTGGGTTTTCCTGGTTCGGAGGGAGATCCTGTAAAGCAGGGTTTTGACAGGTTTTTTGGTTATAACTGTCAGCGCTACGCGCATCGCTACTATCCTGAATATCTCTGGGAGAATGAAGAAAAGGTATACCTGGAGGGTAACGATTGGGGCAGTGCGGTAAGCTATGCACCGGATATGATTCAGCAGAAGACCATCGACTTCATCAGGGAGCATCGCGACACCAGCTTCTTTGCCTTTGTTCCCATTGTGATCCCCCATGCTGAACTGATCGTACCGAATGATGATATTTACCAGCAGTACCTGGGAAAATTTCCGGAAACACCCTATGAGGGAAGACCAGGCGCTGATTACGGCCCTGATATGATAATTTCCATGTATTGCAGCCAGGAGAATCCACATGCCACTTTTGCTGCCATGGTCCATCGCATCGATCGTTACGTGGGTGAAATTGTAAAAGAGCTTGAGGATTTGGGCTTATCTGAGAATACCATCATTATGTTTACCAGTGATAACGGACCCCATATGGAAGGAGGAGCCGATCCTCGGTTTTTTAATAGCAATGGCGGATTACGGGGTTTTAAAAGGGACCTCTATGAAGGTGGGATCAGGGTTCCTTTTATAGTGACATGGCCAGGTACCATACAGGAGGGGGGAGTGTCTGATCATCCATCTGCCTTCTGGGATCTGTTTCCCACACTGGGCGATCTGACCGGTTTTGAATCGGAGCAGACAGATGGAATTTCTTTTCTTCCAGAGTTGCTTGGCAGGGAGCAGCCGAAACATGATTTTTTGTACTGGGAATTTCATGAGAGGGGAGGAAAGCAGGCTCTTCTGAAGGATGAGTGGAAGGCTGTCAGACTGAATGTGGGGAAGGATCCCAATGGACCCCTGGAACTTTACAACCTGGAGAGCGATCCCTTTGAGGAGTATAATGTGGCTGAAGCACATCCGGACCTGGTAGAGACTTTCGCCCGGATGATGGAAGACGAGCGGGAGCCTTCAGCAAAATTTAATTTCGGAAGCTTAGCAAATTCGGGGAAGTAATGAAAAAACAGATCTTCCTGGCATTTATTGCTCTGTTAATAGCTCTTAGCTCCTGTGGGAAAAGGGACTCCGGACTTCCTAATATTGTGCTGATCGTTGCGGATGATCTGGGCTGGAAGGACCTTGGGTTCATGGGATCATCTTATTATGAAACCCCCAATTTGGATCTACTTGCCGGCGAAGGGATGGTCTTTCTGCAGGCATATGCTGCGGCAGCCAATTGTGCTCCCAGCCGTGCTTGCCTGATGACTGGGATGTATACCACAGCCCATGGCATTTATACAGTGGCTTCGTCTGAAAGAGGTGATCCCCGGACCCGCAGACTGATTCCGGCAACAAATACAGATACTCTCGATAATCGATTTTTCACACTTGCCGAAGCCCTGAAACAAGCAGGTTACACCACTGTTAACATCGGGAAGTGGCACCTGGGAAATGACCCTTGTTCCCAGGGCATGGATTATAATGTAGGTGGAAGCATCTGGGGTCATCCTAAGAGTTATTTTGCGCCCTACATTCAACCCAGCCTTAGTGCGCCCGAAGGCGAGTATCTGACGGATCGCCTGACGGAAGAGGCCATTGCTTTTATGCGGAACCATCACCGGCATCCCTTTTTTCTTTATTTACCCTACTACGCTGTTCACACTCCCATACAGGCCAAAGCAGGTCTTGAACAGAAATATGAAAAAAAAGGAGCTGTAGCCTGTCAGGATAATGCTAGCTATGCCGGGATGGTGGAAAACCTGGATAGCTGCATAGGCAGGTTGATGGAGGAACTGGATGTCCTGGGACTTTCTGAAAATACCCTGGTCATTTTTACCTCGGATAATGGAGGGATCAGGGAAATATCCTGCCAGGATCCCCTTCGGGCAGGCAAAGGATCCTACTATGAAGGAGGAATAAGAGTTCCACTGATTTTCAGATGGCCGGGACTAATTGAAAATGAATCTGTTTCGATAGAACCAGTCATCAACCTTGATTTTTATCCTACGCTTTTGCAAATCACTGGACAGGAGTCTCCGGCGAATCTCGATGGACTTTCTCTCTGGCCTGTACTAGGCGGGGAAGATGCCTTAACTGAACGCCCGATTTTTTTCCATTTTCCAGTATACCTTCAGGCCTATAAGAAGGGATTCGACGATGGAAGGGATCCCCTGTTTCGAACCAGACCCGGGTCGGTGATTATTGAGGGGAATTGGAAGCTCCATTATTATTATGAAGATGGTGGAATAGAGCTCTATGATCTCAATTCGGACCCGGGGGAAAGAAAG
>QMPQ01000012.1 GCA_003648635.1 Bacteroidota bacterium
AATGCCAGGGTTGAAAATTCACAGCCGAAGGGGCCACCCTTCCGGCCTCCAGGATAAGATCGAGTTTCTCTTGTTCCACGGGACGGGCATCGTAATTGCGACAAGAATACCGTGCCTTTGCCAGTTCGATTAAGTGATTTGAATGCATGGAATAAAAATAGAAAATTTTATAGCATGACTGTCATGTATCGTACAGATTAAAAGATACATTTGTTTCAAAATTGCTATACATGAAACACCATCGCATTTTATTCTGGTCGATGACCGTTGCACTCGGGGGATTTCTTTTTGGATTTGATACTGCTGTCATTTCAGGTGCTGAACAGGATATTCAAAAGATTTGGGGATTGAATTCATTTCAACATGGATTAACCATTTCAATCGCACTTATAGGTACTGTAATTGGTGCACTTTTCGGTGGAATTCCTTCAGATCGAATCGGCCGGAAAAAGACTCTTTTCTGGATCGCGGTACTTTATTTAATATCTGCTTTGGGATCTGCCCTTTCAACAGACTGGCATCTGTTTATGGCATTCCGTTTCCTTGGCGGGCTTGGAGTTGGAGCTTCCTCGGTAGCAGCACCCATGTATATATCCGAGATTTCACCTGCAAACAGGAGAGGTCGCCTGGTGGCCATGTTTCAGTTCAATGTGGTCTTCGGAATTGTTATTGCCTATATATCCAATTATTTTATAGCCGGGACAGGTCCAAACTCCTGGAGATGGATGTTGGGAGTTGAAGTTATCCCTGCGATCCTGTTCCTGGTCCTGGTACTTAAAATCCCAAGGAGTCCGAGATGGCTTATCCTGAAGAGGAACCTGGTGGACGAGGCCAGGGCCATCCTTGAACTGATTAACCCGGACAACGTGGATGAGACGATTAAGAACATTGAACAATCCAAACATGTGACGAACAAGGATCAGCATCTATTTAAGTCAAGGATCTATCGTCTTCCCATCGTCCTGGCAGTACTTATTGCTTTCTTTAACCAGGTATCCGGGATTAACGCCATTATCTATTATGCTCCCCGGATATTTGAGATGACCGGATTAGGAGAACGCTCAGCATTGCTGTCAACAGCGGGGATCGGAATTGTAAATTTCATATTTACACTCCTGGCGATGCGTTTTATTGATAAATTCGGCAGGAGGACCTTAATGCTTATCGGATCAATAGGCCTTATCATAACACTTGGACTGGTATCCAGGGCATTTTACACAGAATCTTTTGGTGGCATGGCAGTACCGGTTTTCCTTTTTATATATATCGCTTTCTTTGCTTTCTCACAGGGTGCGGTCATCTGGGTATTTATCTCGGAGGTGTTCCCCAATGAAGTAAGGGCTGGCGGCCAGGCACTGGGAAGCTCTACACACTGGTTCATGGCAGCCCTTATTGCTTTCTCCTTCCCTACTATCTCTGAAAAACTCGGGGGAGGCACCACATTTCTTATTTTCGCAATCATGATGGTACTTCAACTGCTTTTCGTGCTTCGATTAATGCCTGAGACAAAAGGAAAGTCGCTCGAAATAATCCAGAGGGAGCTATCAAACGGAAAAAGAAAAAAATGAGTTAATTGTTCCACACCAGCGCGCTGGCTCCAAGTATCGCTGCATGTCCAAGATCCAATTCAGAGATAAGTACAGGTATATCTCTTTTTTGAAAGATGGTTAATAAGTTGTGCTCTAAACTTTCTTTGATTGGTTTAACAATTAAATCACCTGCAGAAACAGGGCCACCGAACAAAAATATTGCTTCCGGACTAAAATGGTGTACCGTAGTGGCCAATGCCATCCCCAAATATTTACCTGTTATTTCGAACACTTCCAATGCGATCTTATCACCCTGAACAGCTGCCTCATAAATATGTTTGGATGTCATCTCTTTGTAGCTATAACCAGATAGTAAGCTATCCTCTGCATTATCTCTCAGCAGAAGTTCAAATGCTGTTCTTTTCATGCCTGGAGCAGAACAATATGCTTCAAGATGACCTCTGCCGCCACATCCACACAATCGGCCTTCGGCAACGATTGTATTATGCCCGCATTCCCCGGCAAAACCGTCGATGCCATATACGATATTCCCATTATAAAAAAGCCCGCTCCCTATACCTGTTCCCAGGGTGAACATAACAAAGTTGTCCATATTTCGTGCACCACCATATATCTTTTCACCCAATGCCGCTGCATTTGCATCATTGGTAATATGTATCCTCGGCATGTCAGGAAACTCATCAGCCAGCATTTTACAAAAAGATACTTTCCCGATAAATGGCAGATTAGGGGCATATTCTATGGTCCCTTCATTGTAGTTGGCATTAGGCGCTCCTATTCCGATACCAACAATCTCATAATCAAGATTGATTTTTGCAAGTAATGATTTGGTTATTCTGCTGATTTCCGAAATAAAATCATGCAGCAGTTCATCTGAAACCTGCTGTTCAGCATTAGGATTTAATTTTTTGGATGGAGTGGGTAAAGAGTCTTCTATCAATATTTTCCCTTCTTGGTTTACGATCCCAATAGCCGTATTAGTTCCACCTATATCGATTCCGATTGATAATTTTACCATTATTTAGTTTAATTAAATTGAAATAATTACATAACAAGCACAGTTCCCCGCAGCACAGCTGCGAGGAACTTCAATTATTGCGTATAATAAAGATTATCTTCTAATCGTATTTCCTTTTACAGCATAGAAGAATATGTACATGTAACATATCGCTGGAACAATAAAGGCCCAGGTATAACCAGCGCCGTCAGCAATGAATCCCATAAGTGGCGGTATGATTGCCCCTCCTAAGATCAAGGCATTGATTAACCCGGAAGCAGAACTCAGTTCTGCTTTGTCGAGGTCTTTAACTGCCAGTGAGAAAATATTGGGGAACATAATTGAGTTGAACAAACCGATCGAAATGATTGTCCAAAGTCCAATGCTTCCGCCTGTAAAGGTAGTTGTAAGATCGAGTATAGCTGCTGCCAGGGCAAAAACTGCCAGTGTTCGGGCTGCTTTTCCACGGCCAACCGTCATAATGACAAAGTTAATCACTGCTGCTCCTGTAAAGGTGGCTCCGATCGCCCAGTTCCAATCAGTCACAAACGAACCTGAAACAAATGCCAAAATTAAAACAGGAATGACAAACGTAAGTTTTTTCGACATCTTCTTGTCGGTAAACATAAAGGATCCGAAGAACCTTCCAACCATTGCACCTCCCCAGTAAAGGGCAGCATAGGTTGAGGCCATTTCAGAAGAAATATTGAGTGAATTTCTGAGGTAATTCACAAGCAGCCCGGCGTTACCTGCCTCAGCACCAACATACACGAATATGGCAATAGCACCCAAAACGACATGCGGATATTTCCATACACTTTTCTTTGTGCCGGTCTTCTTTTCTGTTTTAATAACAGGCAATTTGATCGAGAACAAAGCAATGGCAACGATAATCACAAAAACACCCATCACAATAAAGGGCAGAGGCACCCTGGCTGCAGCTACCATATTATCCTGAGGGAATTCTAATCCTTTAAAAATAGCTATTGAAATCAACCAGGGAGCAATCATGGTAGCAACGGAGTTCAATGCCTGCGTCAAATTTAAACGGCTCGAGGCGGAAGAATCAGGACCAAGTGCCGTTACATAGGGATTTGCTGCGACCTGCAACAAAACAACACCGGTTGCCAGGATAAAGGTTCCTACCAAAAAGATTGGGAATGATGGCATATTCGCCGCCGGAATAAAAATAAAACTACCAAGCGCCATAAGAAACAGACCGGCAATTACGGTATATTTATACCCTATTTTATCAATCAGTTTCCCTGCCGGGATTGACATAATCGGATAGGTTATAAAGAACGCCGAGGTGATTAACTGGGCCGCAAGCTCCGATAAACCAAAAATCTCTTTAACCGGAGCAGTTAACGTAATAATAAATGTAGTGGCAAAACCAAAAATGAAAAATATGGAGCCGAAAACCGACATACCCACTACCATGTTATTCCTTTTGTTGTCCATTTGATTTTTATTTGAGTTTATTATTTAATGTTATGCTTATTTGTATTAAATGTATGCGATATTCCACTGCTGCAGAAAGTGCTCACCACAGGAGCGCTTACATGATTTCAAATCGTTACATATTTATGTCGTTATATCTTTCTGTATAATAACCCTATATACCCTTGCCGGAAAATTTTAACCGGACAGCAGCGAAGCCCCAAATATAGTCACTTTCAATAAATCCGCGCCTAATATGGCTTTTTTATAATCATTCTATTTATTTGAATTCCTGAACATTGCCCTGACCTACTGCATTTTGAAATCCCCGGAATTTTCTTATATTGCATATAGGATGAATTATGGACTAATTCTCTTTCCACATGAAAACAAAATACGAACTAGAGTATACATTCAATACCTCTCCCAATTTTTTATATACCAGGTTAAGTACTCCAGAAGGTCTTTCTGAATGGTTTGCCGATAATGTGAACCTGAAAAGGGGGAAATTCCAGTTTATTTGGGAAGGGGCCGAACAGGAGGCTACTGTAATACAAAAGAAGACCAACAAATTCATCCGCTTCCACTGGGAAGACGATGAGGACCAGGAGCTCTATTTCGAGTTCAGGATACATACCGATGAGTTAACAGGAGATGTGGCCCTTTTAATCACCGATTTTGCCGAGGAGGATGAGAAGGACGACGCCATTGACCTCTGGAATAGCCAGATCTCTGAATTGAAACATGGCATAGGACTCTAAAGCATTCCCTGAAAAATAAGTTAACTTTGTCTCCGTTGAATCTATAGCAACAAAAGGGAGAGGTGTGAAAAAGCTTCATTTGCTGGTCATAAAGTCATTTGTAGGTCCATTCATCCTTACATTCTTCTTTGTCATTTTTATACTTCTGATGCAATTCCTCTGGAGGTATATCGATGATCTTATTGGGAAGGGTCTGGAGATGAGTGTGATATCCGAGTTCCTGCTCTATACCAGTGCTAGTCTTGTTCCCATGGCCCTGCCTCTTGCAGTTCTTCTGGCCAGCCTGATGACTTTCGGGAACCTGGCAGAAAACCTGGAACTGCTGGCATTTAAATCTTCCGGCATCTCACTTATCAGGATTATGGCTCCGGTGATGGTGATCACTGCAACCATCGCCATCGGGGGATTCATGTTTGCCAACTATGTTATGCCGGTAACCAACCTGAAAATGAGGTCCCTGCTCTATGACATCCAGCAGCAGCGTCCCGAACTCACCATCAAACCTGGTGTATTTGACAATACCCTGGAGGGTTATTCTATTCGCATAGGTTCAAGGGATAGCAAGACAAGTCTTTTACAGGATATCCTGATTTTTGACCATACAAAGAAACAGGGTAACGTTCGGGTTACTGTGGCCGACTCGGGGTACATGAAGATGTCTACCGACGAAAAGCACCTCCTGCTTACTCTCTATAACGGTCATACATATGAGGAGATGCAGAAGCAAAAGAAAGATAAAAAACACATCAAAAGTTACCCTCATCAGAGAGAACATTTCGAACAACAGGACTTGATTATTGAAATGACTGGATTCGGCCTCAACAGGAGCGATGAGAACCTCTTTCGCAATGCCTTCTCCATGCTGAATATTGACCAGCTACATCATTTCGAGGACTCACTTATCAGCGACATGGATACCATTTTAAATGATTTCCATAGGACCATCGAAACTACATTGGTGGACAAACCGAAGACCATGCTCATCAAAAGAAGCAGAATTCTCCCCGATTCTGTTAAGGCGGCCATGGACCGTGATACCATGATAGTTGAGGGGCTTCATGTGGATACCCTGTTCGGCCAGCTAAGTAAACTGGAGCAACGGCGTGCCATTACCCAGGCCATCACTTATGCACGAAGCAACAAAAGTATCACCAAATCCAATGTAGGAACCAACGAGTGGAAAGTTTCAAAGCTACGGAGATACCAGATTGAGATCCAGCGCAAATACACCCTTTCCCTGCTCTGCCTGATCTTCTTTTTTATCGGGGCACCTCTGGGGGCAATTATCCGGAAAGGAGGTCTTGGGATTCCTGTGATTGCCAGTGTGCTAATGTTCCTGGTCTATTATGTGATCTCCATGACTGGAGAGAAGTTTGTGCGTGAAGATCTCCTCTCTCCATTTGCCGGTATGTGGATTTCAACATTCATCCTGGTTCCCATAAGCATTCTGCTTACCTACAAAGCTGCCAACGATTCAGTCATTTTGAATCTTGAAACCTATTTTCTCTGGGCAAAAAAACTCCTGCCAAGGGCAAAAAAACGTCAGCAGAGATAATGAAGATCCTGATCCTGACCAACAAATTTCCATTCCCTCCCAGGGATGGAGGTTCCATTGCCACACTCAACATGATTACCGGCCTTCATGATGCCGGCAACCAGATTACCTGCCTGGCCCAGAATACAAATAAACATCCCTTCCCGATACATCAGATCCCCCCCGAGTTGGGAGAGCGCATTCGATTTCTG
This sequence comes from Bacteroidota bacterium, assembly GCA_003648635.1. GTDB lineage: Bacteria > Bacteroidota > Bacteroidia > Bacteroidales. The sequence goes on from QMPQ01000012.1 coordinate 6,495, forward strand.
GGAGTAGATTGTAACAGTTCCATCAGGCCGCTGAAGCTCATAAGCAACTTGCTGTTCTCCAGAACGCCTTATATTGCTACGCGTTTTAATATCAAGGCATTCCGAACGGAACTCAGCACCCTCCTTCAGGAAGAAACATTTGATATCGTCCAGTTGGAAGGCCCCTACCCCGGGCAATATATGGATCTGATAAGGAAGAAGAGCAATGCCAGAATTTCACTACGTGCACACAATGTGGAACACCTCATCTGGGAAAGAAAAGCGCTCCATGAACCATCCCTTCTGAAGAGGTGGTACCTGGTGAACATGGCCCAACGTCTGAAACACTATGAACTTGAAGTGGCTCAACAGGTTGATTTCCTGATCCCAATCAGCGAACATGATGCTTCATATTTCAGCTTACATGGCCTTCAAAAAGCCTCGATCACCATCCCTACCGGATTTCGAATGGAGAATTACCCACAAACAGAGCTCCCGACCGGGCTTTCTATCTTTTTTATCGGGGCACTGGATTGGCTACCCAACCAGGAGGGACTGGATTGGTTCCTTCAGAATGTATTTCATCGGCTGGTATCAGAACTACCAGAACTCAGATTCCATGTGGCAGGAAGAAATGCTCCTGCTCATTTCGAGAAAAAATTGAAACATCCTAATATATGCTACCATGGCGAGATAGAAGATGCCCTGTCATTCATACAGTCCTACCGGGTAATGGTGGCCCCCCTCCTTACAGGAAGCGGTATTAGAATAAAGATTCTTGAGGGCATGGCCCTTGGAAGGCCTGTGGTGACCACCTCCCGAGGCATAGAGGGCATACCGGCAATAAACCATCCTTACGTAGCGGTAGAGGATGATCCCCTCAAGTTTTGCAATCAGATTGTAAAGCTGCTTACAGATCCCCAGGAGCCGGAACATCTGCTTCAGGAAGCTCGCGATTTTATCAGCCTTCATTTTGATACCTTTGTACTCTCCAATCGTTTAAGTCAGTTCTACAAAACAGAGGAATGATCGCATTGCAACTCATATTCTGGATCTGCCTCTTTCTGGTTTTTCATTCCTATTTCCTATTTCCCTTTTTGCTTAAGTTGCTTGCAGGAAACCTTAGCATAAAAGCTCTTTCATTCACTGTGGAGGAGCTGCCAATGGTTTCGGTGCTGATCGCAGCACACAATGAAGAGAGGGTGATTGGTGAAAAAATTGAATCTGTCCTGGGAGGAAGCTACCCCCATGATAAACTTGAGGTCCTGGTGGGTTCGGATGCATCTACAGACCAGACCAACGCGATATTGGGGCAATTAAAGGAGACCAAATCCTCCATTCACATCTTCCTTTTTGCAGAAAGAAAAGGGAAACCGGGAATTATTAATCAGCTTGTGAAAGAAGCCAAAGGGGAGATCCTGGTCATTAGTGATGCCAATGTAATACTTGAGCCTGACACCCTGGTGGAACTTATCCGTTATTTCAAAGAGGATCGGATCGGCCTGGTCGATTCCAGGTTAATAAATACAGGCATCAAAAAAGATGGGATATCCAAGCCGGAAAGATTTTATACCGGACGAGAAGTCAGCATAAAGCACCATGAAAGCGTGATCTGGGAAGCCATGATGGGCCCATTTGGCGGATGCTATGCGCTTAGAAAGTCCTTGTACAAGCCCGTTCCCGATCACTTCCTTGTGGATGATTTCTTTATCAATATGTCTGTACTTGAGCAGGGTTCGACATGTATCAGTAATCTCCTCGCGACAGTCAGTGAAGATGTCTCCAACAATCCCCGGGAGGAATTCCAGAGAAAAAAGCGGATCTCAGCAGGAAACTATCAAAACCTGCTCAGGTTCCGTTCCATGATTTTCAAAGGAGGCTTTGGGGTTGGGTTCTGCTTTTTCTCCCATAAGGCCCTTAGATGGATCGTCCCATTCCTGGTGATAATTACCCTGATTATATCCACTGTCCTGGGTTTGAACTCTGACTTATACCTGCTTCTCGCCCTCTTTCAGCTCCTGGTGCTCTTAAGCCCAGTTATTAGCTATATACTGAGGAAAATTGGAATCCATAGTATACCTTTGCGCTTTATTTCACATTTTGTCCTGATGAACATGGCTCTGCTTGCCGGTTTTTTCAGGTTTTCAGGAGGGATAAGAAACAATGTCTGGCAACCAACAAACAGAAATCAGGATTAAACTCAATACCATGGAGGAGGCCCTGGAAGATATCAGGAATGGTAAAATTATTATCGTTGTTGATGATGAGGACAGGGAGAATGAAGGAGATTTTGTCTGCGCAGCAGAACTGGTCACTCCTGAAACGGTAAACTTTATGGCCTCCAATGGCAAAGGACTGATCTGTGCATCTCTGACCGAAGAAAGATGTGCCGAACTGGATCTTCCCCTGATGGTAAGCAGCAATACAAGCAGTCATGCAACCGCCTTCACCGTCTCCGTGGATCTGCTAAAAGGATGTACCACTGGGATTTCAGCATCTGATCGTGCTAAAACACTCAGGGCGCTGGTTGATCCGGCCACACGACCTGACGACCTCGGGCGACCCGGACATATATTTCCTTTGAAATCCAAACGACAGGGGGTGCTCAGACGTGCCGGCCACACCGAAGCAGCAGTCGATCTAACAGTAATGGCGGGCCTGAAGCCAGGAGGAGTCCTGGTGGAGATTATGAATGAGGATGGTTCCATGGCACGATTGCCTGAACTCTCCCTTATCGCTGAAGAACATCACCTGAAAATGGTCACCATCAAAGACCTGATTGCCTACAGGATAAACTCCGACTCCATTGTCCTGAAGGGTACCGAGGTAAAACTCCCCACTGAGTATGGGGAATTCAACCTGATCCCTTTCATTCAAAAATCCAATGGCCTTGAGCATGTAGCAATCACCAAGGGTACATGGAACAAGGAGGAGAATGTGCTCGTCAGGGTTCACTCATCCTGTGTTACCGGGGATATTTTTGGCAGTTACCGCTGCGATTGCGGCGATCAGCTTCATGAGGCCATGAGAATGATACAAGAAGAAGGTCAGGGCGCAATCATCTACCTGAACCAGGAGGGTCGTGGTATTGGTCTCTATAATAAAATGAAAGCATACAAACTCCAGGAAGAAGGTCGCGATACTGTTGAGGCCAATGTAGAGCTGGGCTTTCAGGATGATGAACGTGATTACGGAGTGGGCGCCGGCATGCTGCATTCCCTGGGAATCAGAAATATGAAGCTGATTACCAACAACCCGGTGAAACAGGCGGGCCTGGAGGGGTACGGGATGACCATTGTGGAGACCATACAACTGGAGATCCCCTCTAACAAACACAACCAATTTTACCTGGAGACCAAGCGGGATAAAATGGGACACTTCCTCAACATTGCCAAGTATACTAATCCCCTTAAGGATGAGTAAACAGTCGCCACGAATTATCTATATGGGAACTCCTGGTTTTGCCGTGGGCCCCCTCCGCTTACTGCTTGAGTCTGCATGCAATGTGGTAGGGGTGATTACTGCACCGGACCGCCGGGCTGGACGGGGTAAGAAGATCAGCCATCCCGAAGTGAAGAGCTATATTCTCAGCCATAAGAAGAGCATTCCTGTTCTTCAGCCTGAGTCCCTGAAAGATCCCGTATTTTTAGAGGAACTTCGTGCATTGAAGCCAGATTTGCAGATAGTTGTGGCATTCCGGATGTTGCCAGAAGTGGTGTGGAGCATCCCCTCCCTGGGGACCTTTAACCTGCATGCTTCTTTGCTTCCGCAGTATCGTGGTGCTGCCCCTATCAATCACGTCCTGATAAACGGGGAAAAAGAGACCGGCGTCACCACATTTTTCATCGATGAACAGATCGATACAGGCAAGATCTTACTCCAGGAGCATACAGCTATCGGAGAAGATGAGACAGCAGGGGAACTGCATGACAGACTAATGGAACTGGGAGCCGGGCTGGTACTTGAAACGGTCCATCAGATTTCCGGCGCACATCTGGAAGCAAGGTCACAGGATCTCTATATGGATACAGGTACCGGCTTAAACCTGGCCCCAAAGATATTTAAAGAGAACTGCCGTATTGACTGGAAATTGCCTGGAGAAAAGCTGAAAAACCTGATTCGCGGACTCAGTCCCTACCCGGGTGCTTTTACCATGCTGGAAAGGGAAACAGGGGAAGCCCTGCAATGCAAAATTTTCAAAGCCACTTTTGAAGAAGTTCCCCATCAGCATGCTCCCGGTACCATCTCCACCGATGGCAAACGCTCACTAAAAGTGTCCGTCAAGGATGGTCTGATCCATATTCACACCATTCAGCAGGAGGGAAAACGAAAAATGGATATCAGGGATTTTCTAGCAGGATTCAGCTTTGTGAGCGGGGTTTCCCGGTTTTCCTGAGTTGTTTCAAATTCAGGTCGATACCTTCTGTTAAATGGTAGTAGAGCCTTAGTGCATTAATAAATTGCAACTGGTAAGAGCGCGAGTACCTGCCCGAAACAAAAAACTCAAAATTATAATCCTCAATCGCTCCCATGCTGATCTCACGAGGTTCAATTCCATCAAAATGTTCGAAGAAGCGTTTGACCATAAACAGATAGCTCTTTCTCGATTTTTCAGAGTAGCCCTCCTTTTCCAGCTGCCTTACATAGAAGTCCAGGTTGACACCATCTTCCTTCTGAGGATGTCTGAAGAGGGATGAAATGGAATGCCACCAATCGGGAGAGTTCTTTTTAGAAGTGATTTCACCAAAAAAATCGATGCGTGTTTGCCGGCCATCCGGGGGAAGGATCATTCGAATAGGCGCTGATTCTGCTTCGGCCATGATACAGTTTTAATACAAATTTAAGCTACCTTGAGACCAATGTAAAGTTTTGACAGTCAAAATGATTAACATGTTTTGAACATTTTGCGTCATTTCAAGGTCTATATGACCACAGCTACGTAAAAAGAACAATACAAATGAAAACAGGAATCCTGGCCTTAATCACAACAGCCATCGTACTTTCGGCTTGCTCCGCTTCATCTTCCACTGCAAAAAAGGAAAAAAATGCAGCTGCATTTGAGCAAACTGCATCCCTGATTGAAAACGGAAACTATCTGTTCACCGTCAGATCTGCCTCTCCATCGGGAGGCAAAACCATTCAGATTACTTCGGAATATACACTGAAGGCCTCAGATGGTAATTTCGAAGCCCACCTCCCCTATTTTGGCCGGGCCTATTCAGGTGGATATGGTGAAAGCCAAAGCGTAGAGTTTAATGGTGAGCCGGAAGACCTCGAGATCGCCAGGAAAGAAAATAAGAACAATATCTCCGTGAGTTTCACCATCAAATCAGGATCGGATCAGTATACAGTCAATCTGGTAGTGGGAGCGTCCGGATATGGAACCCTGACAATCTCTAATCCAAAGAAACAGTCCATCACGTATTACGGGCTCGCAAGCGAATTAAAAGACTAATGCTCGAAGCGGAACTGCATCTCTTCCTCTTCATACTGTTCTTGTGAGGGTTCGAGTTTTAATACAGGTTCCCGCTTCTTCCTTCTGAGATAAATGTCTGTGGCTTCCAGAGGTTGCTCACCCTCCATCAGGTGGTTTTTCCTGTAAAGGTGTTTCAATTTCACCCCGTAAATCTGGGAGATATCATACATGGTCTGACCAAATTCCACCCTGTGGATCTCATTGCCTGGTGCTGCCTTTTTTCTTTTTGGCTGAAGATAGATGATGCTTCCCGTTTCCAGTTTTGCGCCCTTGTAGAGGTTGTTATACTTGTAGATCTCATTCTTGTAAAGTCCCAACTCTGCCCTCAGCGATTCCGGGGTATCCCCGGGTTCTGACAGGATGTATTCGATCCTGTTATTCAAAAGAACCTTCCTTTTTGTCGTGGCACCCTGGCCGGCCAGGTAAGAGGTGGTATCGATGCCATCAAGACTTCCGTTTAACACCATCAGATCGTACTGGTAAAGCTGATTCTCCTCAATAATCCTGATAAGCAGGGTCGCATAATTATTAGCAGTGGCATACCCGGCTGCTTTCAATCCCTTAGCCCAACCCCTGTAGTCGTGCGGACTGATCTCAAAGAGTGAAGCGTACCTGGATTTTGTGGTAAGAAACTGGCTATGGTCCATATAGGAATCGTAGGCTGAAGGGTAAGATCTGAAACACTCATGCCGTTTGTCATCATCATGGTAAATCTTTTTTCCAGTCCAGTCATGGCATTTGATCCCAAAATGATTGTTTCCCCTGTTAGCCAGTGTACTATTTCCGTTATTTGACTCCAGACATCCCTGGGCCAGAGTGATACTGGCAGGTATTCCTACCCTGTGCATCTCCCGCATGGCCAACTCTGAAAAATCCGCGATATATTTCTCCCTGGTGATCTTCTGTCCATTAAGCATAAGGCCCGACAGAGCTAACAGCAATATGAGATGTGCTGTCTTTATGGTAAGTGATGATTTCAACAATTTTCCCCTCCTTCTATTCTGTGAAACTTAATGGCTAAAAATAGAAATATGCAGTCCATTATCTCCCGGGAGTTTTAAACAATCTACTTCTATTAACGTCCGTTGATAACAAAATCTTATACCGTTCATATATTCAGTAACTTTATTTTCAAATTAAGCTTAAACCATGAAACAGAGGGCATATACGGTCAGGATGTATGAATATGACCGACTCGATGAGCTATCGGAAGAGCAGGTTCTTTTAGTAAACAGCGCCATCAAAGCAGCACGGGATGCCTATGCCCCGTATTCGGAATATCATGTGGGTGCCGCACTTCGTCTGGCCAATGGTGAAATTATTATTGGCAGCAATCAGGAAAATGCTGCCTACCCCTCAGGGCTCTGTGCTGAACGGGTAGCCATCTTCTATGCGGGGGCCCGTCACCCTGATGTTGCAGTCCAATCCATCGCCATTGCGGCCATCCGGGAGGGGATACTGCAAGAAGGGCCTGTTGCGCCCTGTGGTGCATGCCGGCAGGTCCTGTATGAAAAGGAAAGCCAGGGAGAAGTTCCTATGGAATTAATCCTTTATGGTAGTAAAATGATTCAGGTGCTGAATAAGGTAACAGACTTGCTGCCACTTCCCTTTAAACTGGAGGATCTTTCTTAAAGAAAACCGGGAAAATATCCATTTTCGGATAGGGGGCCACCACTTCAATCTGCTCTTTCTTTACCGGATGAACAAAGGCGATCCGTCGGGCATGCAGACTAATGCCCCCATTGGGATTTGATCTGCGGGCCCCATATTTCCTGTCCCCTTTTATAACGCTGCCAATTCCTGAAAGCTGTGCCCTGATCTGGTGATGACGACCTGTCTCCAATACAATCTCCAGCAAATGATAACGATCAGAAGAGGCCACTTTCCGGTAGTGGAGACGGGCATGTTTGGAGCTGCTTACCTCCGTGTTGTGCACATAACTCTTATTCTGCCTGGTGTTCCGGGTAATATAATGTTCCAGTGTGCCGGATTCGGGTTGCGGGCACTTTTCCACAATGGCATGGTAGATCTTCTCTACTTCCTTCTCCTTAAACAGGCCGGCCATCCTGCTCAGGGCCTTACTGGTTTTAGCAAAAACCACTGCTCCGCTGACCGGGCGGTCCAGTCTATGCGGAATGCCCATAAAAACATCTCCGGGTTTATTATCACGCTCCTTGATAAACGCTTTCAACAGCTTGTCCAGTGATGCATCACCTGTTTTATCGCCCTGTACAATATGAGAGACGCGCTTATTAACAATCATAAGGTGATTGTCCTCATACAAGATGGTCGCAGGAGGTTTAATATTGTTCATTTTCATTTGGAAAATGCACTGATCGAACGTCGTCGATATAGTTTTTTACAGCGCCTTTTATCTCCATCTGCAGGTTGTGGTAGCGTCGCAGGAAGCGGGGGGAGAATTCCTGTGTGATCCCAAGCATATCATGCAATACCAGTACCTGACCGCACACATCGGCTCCGGCCCCGATTCCAATGGTGGGAATTTTGATACTTTTGGTCACCTCGCCCGCCAGCTTGGCCGGAATCTTCTCCAAAACCACAGCAAAACAACCTGCTTCAGCAAGGACCGCAGCATCTGTTTTTAATTTATCAGCCTCCTCCTTGTCGGTTGCCCGCACCACATAGGTCCCAAATTTATGAATGGCCTGTGGTGTTAATCCCAGGTGTCCCATCACTGGAATACCGGCAGAGAGGATCCGTTCAATGGATTCTTTGATCTCAATGCCTCCCTCCATCTTAATGGCGCTTGCGCCAGTCTCCTTCATAATTCGAATGGCCGACACCAGTGCCTCCTTCGAGTCGCCCTGGTAAGTGCCAAATGGCAAATCGACCACTACCAGTGCCCTGCTAACGGCCCGTACCACAGATGCTGCATGGTAAATCATATTATCCAGGGTAATGGGCAAGGTAGTCTGGTGACCAGCCATTACATTGGATGCCGAGTCTCCCACAAGAATTACATCAATGCCTGCCTGATCCAGGAGACGGGCAAATGAGTAATCATAGGCGGTCAACATAGCGATCTTCTCCCCCTTAAGCTTCATGGCCAGAAGCACATGGGTGGTTACACGTTTAACATTCGAGTGCAGCGTCATGGTATTTGCATTAAGATTCTCTGCAAAGTTTACAATAAATTTCCTTTTGACAGTCAATTTGTCAGTAAACCTGACATGAAAAAGGCAGATATTTTTGAATTATTGTGCCAATATAACATCCATTGCCTGAAAATCCCGATTGGCATAATCTTGGTAGGCTTTGGTATCAGCAAAATATATGAACATAAACAGAACGATATAAACAGATAATAGTTATGAGTAAAATTATTGGAATTGATTTAGGTACTACAAACTCCTGCGTGTCGGTAATGGAAGGCAATGAACCCGTTGTAATCCCCAATAGCGAAGGAAAAAGAACTACACCCTCCATGGTAGCTTTTGTTGAGAACGGAGAGCGTAAAGTGGGTGACCCGGCCAAAAGGCAGGCCATTACTAACCCCACCAAGACTGTATCCTCCATAAAACGATTCATGGGAGAGACCTTTGACAGGGTAAGCAAGGAGATCGCCCGGGTGCCCTATAAGGTTGTAAAGGGTGAAAATAACACTCCCCGTGTGCAGATTGACGACCGGAAATACTCTCCGCAGGAAATCTCAGCCATGATACTTCAGAAAATGAAGAAGACTGCTGAGGATTATCTGGGGCATGAGGTTCAGGAGGCCGTAATTACTGTACCAGCATATTTCAGTGACTCACAGCGCCAGGCTACTAAAGAGGCAGGAGAGATTTCCGGACTTCAGGTGAAGCGGATTATCAACGAACCTACTGCAGCCGCGCTGGCATACGGACTTGATAAGAAGACTTCCGATCTTAAAATCGCAGTATTTGACCTGGGTGGTGGTACCTTTGACATCTCCATTCTTGAATTGGGTGATGGCGTATTTGAAGTCAAATCGACCAACGGTGATACCCACCTGGGTGGTGATGATATTGACCAGGTGATTATCGATTGGCTGGCCGATGAGTTTAAAAAAGATGAAGGTCTTGATCTGAAAAAAGATCCTATGGCCCTGCAACGCCTGAAAGAGGCCGCTGAAAAAGCCAAGATTGAATTATCCAGTGCAACCCAGACCGAGATCAACCTTCCTTATATCATGCCAGTGGATGGCGTACCCAAGCACCTGGTGAAAAGTCTGACCAGGGCCAAGTTTGAGAGCCTGGCCGACAGCCTGATCCAGGCCGTCATAGAGCCTTGTAAAAAGGCAATGAAAGATTCTGGACTGACTAAAAGTGATATCAATGAGGTGATTCTGGTGGGAGGTTCTACCCGTATCCCCGCAATCCAGAAAGTTGTTCAGGATTTCTTTGGTAAAGCACCTTCCAAAGGGGTGAACCCCGACGAAGTTGTAGCTGTAGGAGCTGCCATCCAGGGTGGTGTCCTAACAGGTGAGGTGAAAGATGTTCTCTTGCTTGACGTAACACCACTATCACTGGGGATTGAAACCATGGGTAGTGTTAACACCAAGCTTATTGAGTCCAACACCACCATTCCTACAAAGAAAACTCAGACCTTTACCACAGCTGCAGATAACCAGCCATCGGTTGAGATTCATGTACTGCAGGGCGAAAGGGCCTTGGCCAAGGATAACAAGACCATTGGACGCTTCCACCTGGATGGCATCCCGCCATCACCACGCGGACTTCCGCAGATTGAGGTCACATTCGATATTGATGCCAACGGAATTCTGAATGTCTCTGCAAAGGATAAAGGAACCGGAAAAGAGCAAAGTATCCGTATTGAAGCTTCGTCCGGACTCTCCGACAGTGAGATCGAAAAGATGAAACAGGAGGCCCAGGAAAACGAGGAGGCTGATAAAACAGCCAAGGAACGTATCGACAAACTCAACGCAGCCGACAGTCTGATATTCCAGTCTGAGAAGCAGCTGAAAGAATTTGGCGAAAAGATCCCCGACGAGAAGAAAACTCCCATCGAGGAGGCTCTTAATACCTTGAAAGAGGCACATAAGTCAGAAGATCTGGCTGCCATTGACCAGGCAACTGAAACCTTGAACACTGCGTGGCAGGCCGCTTCTCAGGATATGTATAATGCACAACAGCCAGGTGCCGAAGGTGGCCAGCCAGGCGGCGAAGCTGAAGGCGAACCTGCTCCTGAAAAAGGAAGCGATGATGAGGTAACCGATGTGGACTTTGAGGAGGTAAAATAGACCTATCCCATATGATCGAGAAAAAGGCTGTCACCTATGTGATGGCCTTTTTTGTTTCCTTGCGATGACGAAGAGTAGGAAGTCTCTTTTTCGCTATATTTGACCTTATGATCAGAATACTAACAATCTGTTTGTTTCTAAGCGGGGGGCTCTCCTTGCAGGGGCAGAACCTGGTTGATGAAGAAGGGCGGAAAACAGGTCACTGGAAGCTTGAATATCCAAATGGACGTACCCATTACGAAGCATTTTTCGTGGAAGGCAGTCCGGTAGGCGAAATGCTCCGCTATTATGAAAAGGGTGGGCTAAGGGCTCGCATGCTATTTGAAGAGGAGGGGAAGCGTTCTTATGCTAGCCTTTTTTATACAAGTGGGAAACCGTCTGCAGAAGGATGGTACGTGGGTCAGGTAAAGGATTCAGTATGGACCTACTACTCTGATTTTGATGGTTCAGTACGGATAAGAGAACCCTACCTTGAGGGAAAGTTGAACGGAGTAAGCCAGAGTTACTATCCCGATGGAAAAATCTCCGAAGAGGTGGAGTGGAAAGAAAATGTAAAGGATGGAGCCTGGACACAGTATTATAAAAACGGTAATCCAAGATTATCCGGCCACTATAAAGATGGACTACTACAGGGCTCCTATGAGGTATATTTCTCTGACAATACGATAGAAATCAGGGGGACCTATCTGGATAACCTTTCCAACGGGACATGGCGTTTTTATGATGAAAGCGGCAAGGAGGTCTATGTACTGGAGTATGTGAACGGGATTCCAGCCGACATTGAAAAATATGAGTTATGGTTTCAGGACTCCCTGAAGAATTATGAAGTTATAAGCGAACCTGAAACCAATGTGCAATTCTAGCCTGAGATGAAGAAGCTTAAACTGTTGGTTGTCATAATACTTACATCACTGGGAGTTCAGGCCCAGGATCTTGCTCCCGGTGTATACTGGATCTATTTCAGCGATAAAGAGGGGAACTCCTACCAGATCGATCAGCCTGCTCAGTTTCTATCAGAACGGTCCGTAAACAGAAGAGCCATGCAAGGGCTGGCGGTTGACAACCGGGATCTGCCGGTAAGCTCTGCTTATCTGAATGAGATCGAAGCAATGGGTGTTGAGATCAAGCATGTTTCCAGGTGGTTAAATGGAATCGCTATGGTCCAGATGCATGATACCACCTTTCAAAAGATTCTCCTTTTACCTTTCACCGATACTGTGGCATGGGAGCCTGCAATGGATGAGCTCTACTTTCCGCAAAAAAGCGGCCAGGCACGATTTAACCCACCCCTTGAATCCCCTCCTGCATTTAATTACGGGGTAGCCAGGGAGCAGGTAGAGCAGGTGAGAACCTCTGGCTTGCACGATCTGGGATACACCGGCTCAGGGGTATGGATCGGAGTCCTGGATGCTGGTTTCTATAATGTGGACAGCCTGCCTTCTTTTATTCCATTGATTGATGAAGGTCGAATCCTGGGAACCCGGAATTATGTCAACGAGTCATCCATTTATCGTCAGAGCTCATCCCACGGCATGTCCGTCCTATCCATCATGGCCGGCGAATGGGATGGCAATATGATGGGAACTGCACCCCATGCCAGCTACCTGCTCTGCATGACGGAAAATTCCGATCAGGAGACCCGGATCGAAGAGATTGCCTGGATTGAAGCGGCGGAGTACGCAGACAGCCTGGGAGTGGATGTGATCAATACTTCCCTGGGATATTCCAATTTCGATGGAGTGATTTATGATTACACCTATGCTGATATGGACGGGCTTAGCACATATATCTCCAGGGCAGCGTCACTGACAGCCTCGCGGGGAATAATTCTCTGCAATAGTGCGGGTAATGAAGGAAATGATGATTGGTTCTATATTACTGCTCCAGCCGATGCCACCGATATCCTTTGTGTGGGTGCGGTTGACAGCACCAATCTGCTTGCAAGTTTCAGTTCAAGGGGACCATCTTATGATGCCCGCATCAAACCAGATATAACAGCCATGGGTAGAGCTAGCGGTGTACAGCACAGGAGCGGGGGACTTGCACGGGGAAATGGCACTTCTTTCGCATCGCCTGTGATGACCGGCTCAGTAGCAGCCCTCTGGCAAGCCTTTCCCGAGCTTCCTGCCATTGACCTGATGCGTAAGATCAGGCAGAGTGCCCACCGGTCCATGAATCCCGATGTCAGTTATGGATTTGGAACTCCGAATATGTTATATGCCTACCATACCATTACCCGGATCCCTGTTCATTTCAGTTCCGGTAAGATGGAAGTCTGGCCCAATCCTGCCGGAGAGCATATCACGATCAAAATATCTGAATCAGGAGAGCAGCTGGTCCGCATTTATGACCTGAATGGAAGAGTTATCTTCTCCCGGCAAATGCAGCTTCCCGGAGAGATGGCACTTCCTGAGACCCTCAACAGCGGAATCTATATCATTGAGATCCGGACCACCGGGAATATCTATCGTAGCCGCTTACTCAAACAGTAATGCCTGGGGAAAAGCGTTCATTATCGGAGCTGCTTGGGCAGGTAAAGGGGGCACTCGAAAAAGAGCTCCCTGACCATTACTGGGTCATTGCAGAAATCATGGAGCTGCGTGAGAATCGACATTGCTACCTGGAACTTATAGAAAAAAGTGAGGAGAACGACTCCCTCCTGGCCAGGGTCAGGGCCACCATCTGGGCTTCCCGGTACGACATGCTCCGCCCCTTTTTTGAGGCTTCGACAGGCAGCCCTTTAAAAAGTGGAATCAAGATTCTTTGCAAGGCATCGGTGGAGTTTCATCCCCTCTATGGTCTGAGCCTGAACATCACCGATATTGATCCCTCTTATACCCTGGGAGATCTTGCCCGGAAGAAGCAGGAGGTGATCCAGCGACTTCGTAAGGAGGGTGTTTTTGATATGAACAGGGAGCTACTCTTCCCTCTTGTGCCGCAGCGCATCGCTGTGATCTCATCCGAAACAGCTGCAGGCTATGGCGACTTTTCGGAATCCATTCTGCACAACAGTCATGGGTTTCGCTTTCAAACCACTCTATTTCCTGCGGTAATGCAAGGGGATGAGGCCCCGGCTTCCATCTCTTCAGCCATGGAGAAGATCTATGAATCAGAATCCGATTTCGATTGTGTGGTTATGATCAGGGGAGGCGGTTCCAAAGCCGATCTGGAAAGTTTCAATCATTATGATCTGGCCTATTTCATTACTCAGTTTCCACTTCCTGTGATTACCGGGATCGGTCATGAAAGAGATGAATCAGTAGCCGATATGGTGGCTCACCATGGCTTGAAAACACCCACTGCTGTTGCAGAGTTCCTGGTGGATCAGTTATTGGCTTTTGAATTCCGTCTCTCTGCTCTGGCGGACCGGCTGCTCACCTCGGTACGAAACCGGGTACTGGGTGATCTTTCACGACTGGAGCGGTATCAGGGAGATATCATGCATCTAAGTAGGGGATTGCTTCAGAAGCAAGGCGAACAGCTCCGCCAAATCAGGGAACGATTACAAAGAGAGCTAAGCATACAGATGGACAAGAAAGGGGATTATCTTGCCCTGCTGGAAAAAAGAACAGAACTGGTCGATCCCAGGAATATTCTGCTTAGAGGCTACTCCATGACTCTACTGGAAGGCAAAACCCTCAGGTCAATCAGAAACATTAAACCTGGAAGCCTCCTGGAAACCAGGCTCCATGATGGAAGCATTATAAGCAAAGTTGAACCTAGCTCTAAAACAAATGACAAAAGAGAAGATTAGTTACAACGAGGCCGTTTCAGAGATAGAAACCATCCTCCAGAAAATCGAGGAAGGAAAGCTGGACGTGGATGAACTGGCCGAAAAAGTCAGCCGGGTCACAGACCTGCTGAAAATTTGCCGCGATAAGCTCTATTTTACTGAAAAACAGATTGGTGAAATACTGGATGAAGACTAGTAATTGTTACTATATATGCCTGGAAAGGGTTTCCAGCAGCTCACTGACCTTAATGGGCTTTGAGAGGTAATCATCGCACCCCGCCTCCCGGCTAACCTCCCGTTCTCCCGACATGGCATAGGCAGTCTGGGCAATCACAGGTAAAGAGGGACGTTCTTCTTTTATCCGCCTGGTACATTCATAGCCATTGATTAGCGGCATATTGATATCCATCAACACTGCATCCAAATCGCTGTGCTCCCTGAACATCTTCATGGTCTCCTCTCCGTCCTTGGACCAGATGATCTCAACCCCTGTGTCTTTCAGGGACTCAGACAGGAAATAGTAGTTGGATTGATCATCCTCGGCGATCAATATCTTCTTATCATCCCATGATCTCAGATTGCTGGATGGCGTTCGAAGAGCCGCTTCATATTTTAAGGGAACTTCGTTCCGCGGAAGGATGAACCAGAAGGTGGATCCCTCGCCCGACTTGGAGTCCACCCCAATGGTACCCCCCAGAATCTCCGCTAGGTTTTTTGAGATCGCCAGTCCCAGTCCGGTTCCGCCATAAAGCTTTGTCTTTGCCTCATGCCCCTGCATGAAGCGGTCAAAGATCACCTTCTGCTTCTCCTCTCGTATCCCAATTCCCGAGTCCTTAACATAAAAATAAACCCCCTCAGGATGCTCTTGAATTCCAAGCACAATCTCCCCTTCCTCGGTAAATTTTACCGCATTGCTCATCAGGTTTACAAGGATCTGTTTCAAGCGGAAGGGATCTGTATAAATAGCCAGTTCATTGAGAGGCCAGTTCCACTCCAATCTGATGTTCACATCTTCTTTCCCGGTCCGCTTAATGTTCTGAATATACATCAGATGGAGTTCCTTGAAAAGTTCCCTGACAAAACACTCTGCAATATGAACATTGACCTGTCCGGCTTCGATCTTGGCTATATCGATAATATCATCGATCAGTCGCATCAGATCGTCAGCCCCCTGGTTGATCTGTGCTATAAAATCTCTTCGCTCTTCGGGATTCAACTGTTCATCTGACAGCAGATCTGAAAACCCCACAATGGCATTCATTGGAGTTCTGATCTCATGGGACATATTGGAGAGGAATGCTGTTTTCAGGCGATCCGATTCTTCAGCTTTATACTTAGCTTCCAATATCTTACGTTCCGCCTCTTTCCTTTCTGAAATATTCTTTAAAATAAGGACCATGGACTCGGGCTTCCCCTCGCTATCGTAAATGGCGCCGGTGGAAACCTCCGCATCAAATGTAATTCCATCGGGACGAACAACCTGGTACTCCAGGTTCTTCAAATATCCCTTCTTCCAGGTCTCAGCAAAATTCTGGATGGATAAGCGCCAGTGCATCTTGTTTATGAACCTGTATATTTTCTGACCGTATACCAGTTCAGCATTCACATTGAATGCCTCAAGAAAAGCACTGTTAAAATCCAGAATCAGGGCAGTGGGATCCACTACAAGCATGGGATCAGGTGAAGATTCAAAAACACGCCGTTGCCGCTCCTGGTTCAACCTCAGCTGGTCCTGATGCCTCCGTCTGTCAATAGCCAGTGCAATCTGATCGCTGGCAAATTCCAGCAATTCAGCATCCGATTGGGTATAAAAGATTTCTTCCGTATAGGATTGAACTGCAAATACTCCAATGGTCTTCCCCTCATGCTTCAAGGGGACCCCCAACCAGCTTACGCAGGGAGCCCCTACAGGTTCTATTTCGCCCTGTTGGGTCAATTCGTTTTCTCGTTCAACATCCACCACTTGTGCTTCACCGGTCTTGATCACAAAACTGGTCAGCGTCTTCCGGGCCGGGAACTCAGTAAAAGCATCTTTCTCATCCTCCATAAAGGGAAGGGTAAGGGTATCTGCTTCCTCGTTATATAGAGCCAGAAAACAGTTGGTGGTGTCCACTACTCTGCCCAGAGAATCCCTGATCATGCTATAGAGTTCATCCAGACTGTGTGTGCTGTTTACTGCATTAGAAATATCAAAGAGTACCTGTTTGACCAACTCACCCCTCTTTCGTTCATTTATATCCTCATGTATTCCGGTCAGACGTGTGGTATTGCCTTCTTCATCAAAACTAACTGCCTTTCCCAGACTTCTTATCCACACATAGGATCCACTTTTATTCTTTAAGCGAAATTCTATATCGAAAGAGCCGTCACGATTTTTGATAACTTCCTGGACAGTCTGATACGAGATCTCCACATCATCGGGATGCTGCAGGGAGGTCCAGGTCGCTAAGGCTTGAGGTAACTCATCCGGTCCGTACCCCAGCATAGAGAACCAGATAGGAGAAAGGTACACTTCATCATTAATCAGGTTCCAGTCCCAAAAGCCAAGGTTTGCACCTGAAAGAGCCAGATTCAGTCGCTCCTCACT
Source organism: Bacteroidota bacterium (assembly GCA_003648635.1). GTDB lineage: Bacteria > Bacteroidota > Bacteroidia > Bacteroidales. Next base: position 23,512 of record QMPQ01000012.1, read on the forward strand.
TTGCTTGAGCGCATCGTCCGACTCCCTGGAATCGGTTATATCCCTGGCAACACCAATCACAGAATCAATGGCTTCTGATCTTCCGGTTTCCGGATAAAGCCGCCACTCGAAAGTGGTGTTACCATCGGCCCTCTCAAAATCAAATACGATTGTATCAGATTTCCCTGTCTTAAAAACCTTGTCAAGTGCCTTTTCCCAAAGATCCATCAGCTTTTCGGGAAAGATTCCCATTTCGCGGTGACTCTTATTTAAAAAATCTTTCAGGGGAATACCTGTTTGAGATGATGCTGTACCATTTACGTAGAGATGCCTGTGATCCCTGTCAAAATGCATGATCACATCAGGTGAATTCTCTGCCAGAGCCCGGAAGTGCTCCTGGGATTCCATGAGTGATCTGGTCAGTTTTTTCTGTTCATCTATATTCCTTGTAACCAATAAAATGTGCGGCACTTTGTCAATCTGGACGACAGACATTGAATTAAGGGTCCAGAATTTCTCTCCCGATTTTTTAATGTTTCGCCATTCGAATGAAACCCGTTTCCCAGTGGATGCTTTTTCGAAATACTTCCCTGCAACCTCAAGAGTATAACCTTCATCACTAACAGAATAAGCAGCCATATCCAATGACTTAATATCCTCCTCTTCAAATCCGAAAATCTCAAGAAAGGTAGGATTGTAATCGGTAATCTTTTTGGTTTCATAATCGATCAGAAGGATGCCATCGTGGACCGAATTGAATATGGACATGTATCTGTCCCTGGATTCAAGCAGATCATGCTCTGCTTTCTGGCGCTGCTTGATGACATTGGCGTATTTTTGAGAAGAGTAAACCGAGGGGACCAGCTTGAAAAGTTGCTCTTTCTGTACAAAATCCCATATGCCGGATTCAAGTGTCTGGGCTGCTTTGCGGGCATTCTTTTCCCCCACCAGGTAGATTAGAGGTACTTCAGACAGGTAGGGGCCCATCTCCTCCTCAATCATTGCACGCAGAGAATCGGGAAGATCAAAGTCAGAGATAAGCAAATCGGGAGGGTCCTCAATCAATCTCAATCGTACCTGTTCACGCTCTTTGTAGTGACAATGTTGCACATCAAATTTACCCTTCTTCAGGTTAGCCAGCACATCATCAGTCAAAAGAGGATCCAGGTGCCAAAAACATACACTTAGTTTCAGACCTGCCATCGGTAAAGGTTCATTCCATGGATATTAATCGAAAAATAGATAAAAATTCTTGAAACTCCATGATTCATAATGCATTGTTATTACGTATTAGATTGTATTTTTGTTGCAGTTTTAACATCATGAATCTTTCGGATCATCTGCACCATAAAGTTTTTCAGATCATTGCATCTGTTGCTTCTGAAGAAAAGACTCCTTCCTATGTGATTGGAGGTTTTGTTCGGGATCTGCTTATTTCCGGTAGCAGTAGTGCTCCTAAGGATATTGATATCGTGGTGATTGGAAGTGGTATCGAGATGGCAGAAAAGGTAAGAGATGCCATCGGGGAAGAGATTCCTCTGAGCGTTTTTAAAAACTTTGGTACAGCCATGTTAAAGTGGGGTGATACCGAAATTGAGTTTGTGGGTGCCCGGAAGGAGTCCTACAGGCTCGACTCACGCAAACCCCTGGTAGAGAACGGAACCCTGGAGGATGATCAGAACCGGCGTGACTTCACCATCAATGCGCTGGCCATCTCCCTGAATCCAGGAGATTATGGTGAATTGTTGGATCCATTTGGAGGAGTCAAGCATCTTGAAGAGAAATTAATTACCACCCCGCTTGAACCGGGCAGCACTTTCTCGGACGATCCCCTGAGGATGTTGCGGGGGATTCGTTTTGCCACCACCCTCGGGTTCAGCATTGAAATGGAGACCCTGAATGCCATCCATCAGTACCGACAGCGGATCAGTATTGTATCCCAGGAGCGCATAAGCGATGAGCTCAACAAAATAATGTTAGCCTTAAAGCCCAGCAAGGGCTTTCTGCTGCTGGATCAAACCGGCCTGCTAGAAATCATTTTCCCCGAATTTCACCAGATGAAGGGGGTGGAACAGGTGAATGAGCAGCGCCATAAAGACAACTTCTTCCATACCCTGGAAGTACTTGATAACATCGCCCTGAAGACAGACGATCTGTGGCTCAGGTGGGCCGCCCTGCTCCACGATATCGCCAAACCCCGGACCAGGAAATTTGAGCCAGATATAGGGTGGACCTTCCATGCGCACGAGTTTATCGGGGCCAAAATGATACCTGGTATTTTCAGGAAAATGAGACTCCCACTTAATGAGAAGATGAAATATGTGCAGAAGCTGGTGCAGCTGCACCTTCGCCCCATCGTCCTTTCGCAGGATATTGTCACCGACGCGGCAATAAGACGACTGATATTTGATGCCGGAGAGGACCTGGAAGACCTGATGACACTCTGTGAAGCAGATATTACTTCCAAGAACGAAAGGACAGTCAAACGGCACCTACGGAATTTCAAGGTGGTAAGGCAAAAGATAAATGAACTGGAGGAGCGGGATTCCATCCGCAATTTTCAGCCACCCATCTCAGGCGATGATATTCAGAAAGTATTTGGAATACCACCTTCACGACCGGTAGGTATAATTAAGAATGCCATCAAGGAAGCCATACTCGATGGTGAGATCCTCAACAATTTTAATGCTGCCTACCTGCGGATGCTGGAGGAGGGTGAGGCCTTGGGACTCATTGTCCACCACGAGCTGAAAAGAGAGAAGGATTAATATCTATCACCAGGGGCAGGTGATCGCTGATTCCTCCCTTGTAGCTATATCCCTCATATGTTCTTTTTGGTTTGATCCCACCATAGCTCAGATCTTCAGTTAATAGTGGTGCTAAGAGTAGCGTGCTGACAGCAATGGAGGATTGCTGCAAGGATTGCAGAACCAGAACCTGGTCGATAGGACTCCACTGACCCCTGTATTTATAAGTCCCCTTTCCATTTTCAGGAAGCATTGGTGTGAGCGAATCTCCCCCAAACCTGGCCTTTCTCAATGGTTCCATGGTATAAGCCTCATAGGCATCGTTGAAATCGCCTGCAGCCATAATCAAAGCGCGCTGCCTTACTGCATACACCGAATCCATGTGCTGCGCCACCTGAGCGGTCTGACTCCTTCTCAGATCAGCTGTAGCTCCCGCACCACCGTATTTGGAGAGCAGGTGTACAAGGAAGATATCCAGGGTATCATGGCCCCAGGACAAAGAGATATGCATAAGATCCCTGGTCTCAGAAACAGGAGGAATGAATGGTAGTACTTCCCACTGAACAGATTCGATCTTCCCCTTGCGGACCAGGCAGGCCACATCCATACCCCGGTGGTCATTGCTCTCCATGTGCATGTATGTGTAGTGGTAAGGGCCCAGAATTGGATGAGCGCTCAGATCCTCCAGTACCAGGGCGTTTTCCACTTCGCAAAGTGCTACCAGCTCAGGCGGGTCCCCCCTTCCCGAAGCAATAATTACTTTGGCCAGTGCGGTAAGTTTGTCCCGGTATCTGGACCAGGTCCAGTGACGAAGCCCCTGGGGTGTAAACTCATCATCGCCCGCCGTAGAATCATTATCGGGATAAAACAGGTTTTCAACGTTGTACCAGACAATGCATCTTTCACCCCGGGTAACCGAGCTTGCGAGCTCAGCGGAGCTAACCGAGCTTGCGAGCTCAGCCGAGCTAACCGAGCTTGCGAGCTCAGCGGAGCTAATCGCCTGGGCCGGAAGATCTACAGTACCAAAAAATAAGAGTAAAAACAGATGCCCTGCACCACTTAGCTTCATATGGAATTGATATACTGAAGCGCAGCTGATCAGCCAGCTCCACCAATCCACTCATAAGCTCCCAGGTCGGGTGCCAGATCATCCAGCCGGCTGTTGCCATTCAGGTCTGTAGGAAATTCAGTAGCATGGTCGGGAAGTCCCGCATCAATGGCCGGGGAAAGGCTGTCCAGTTCGTAGACCACTGGAATTGAATCGAACAGGGGTTCTTCGTTGTTGATGATATTTGTGAAGAGCGGATCCTCCAGGTAAGAGAGACTGTCCTCATGAATGCGTGTGAGGCAATAGTCGAAGAGATAGTTGAGCTGCAAATTATTATAACTCTCAATCAATAGTTCCATGGAATGAGAACCATAGATGATGGAATTTGAGAATGAAGCATTCTCAAATTCTCCATCCGGGTATAGCACGGGTATATCATTCTCATCATAGGTGACGAAATAGTCTCTAAGTAAGACTGCAGGCAGTTGTCTGTTGGAGAAGCCATTGGGCCAGTAGTTGGCAAATGTGCAGTGGGTAAAATCGTAATCCCCACCATAAATCAGGGCCAGACTGCTTCCACCACAGTCGCCCACCACCAGATTACTCCCGCTTACAGCAGCATTCAGGGCATAGACCCCACTGGAACTCATACGGTTGATCAGGGTATTGTCGATATGAAGGTCAGGCATCAATCCCGACTCCGGTGTAGCACTGATCAGGATCCCAATGGTTCCATTATGGATTTCTGTATTTGAAATCCTGTTATTGAAGCTGCTTCCCGAAAAGTAGATAACTCCCCACTGACCGGGTATTTGGTCATAGAACTCTTCCAGCCTATCGCCCCCAAACCAGACAGGCTCCTCCTGATTGCCATTCACCTGTAAAGAACCAGCAACATAAATGAATGCATCCTTATGCAGGTGGACCTTCACCCCCGGATCCATGGTCAGCGAAGCCAGGGAATCCACATAGAGATAATCGATTATCAGGTAGGGTTTATCCGCCGGCCAGGTGGTGCTTTGATCAATGATCTCTCCGCCTATCATATGCACATCCTGTCCCCAGGCCACCAGGTCCACATCCTGAATGTTTCCATTAGCCTGGAACACAATGGAGTCCTGGATGCGAAGAATCTCATCCGAACCATTGGGATCGAGGGTGGCCTCTACGAATACATACATGCTGTCGTTGGGAGCAAGATCAAGATCGGAAAAACGAAGACCCGAGGTTCCGTCCACATTGATCCTGAAGACCGAAAATGCACCTCCGGCCAATTCTATCTCATCGATCTTAATAAAGTTCTTATGGGGATTTTTAACCTTGAATGCTTTGGTAGCTGTACCGATGGTGGTAAAAACCGTATCAAAAAAGAGGGTGTCCAGGGTAAATTCCAACTTTGCATCGCTGTCCTCAATAAAGTTACGCTCCGGCTGGCATGAGAAAAAGAGTGCCAGCGGAATCAGGACCAGGATTAAAAAGTTGCGAATACCCATCTGATCGTTTTGTTCTTAACGCAAAAATGGGGAAAATAATATGAGAATGCTATTTTTGTTGCAAAGCTATAAACATGCGTATAAATACAGTCCTTTCAGCAGTCCTTCTGTTAATCACAATCTCTTGCAATTCTCAGAAGCAACAAGCCGACCTGATTCTCAGCAACGGGAAAGTCTACACAGTCGATAAAGAGTTCAGCAAAGCTGAGGCCATCGCCATCAGGGACCAACGGATCATTGCCGTTGGTAGCTCTGAAGAGATATTAAAAGAGTTTAGTGCAAGTGAAGTGCGAGATCTGGAGGGAGCATATGTCTACCCGGGCTGGATTGATGCACACTGTCACTTCCTGGGATATGGATTGAACCTGAGTGCAGTGGACGTGGCAGGAACAACATCCGTGGAGGAAATCATTGTCATGTTAAAGGAATATCAGAAAATAAATCCAGGTCCCTGGATTACCGGCAGAGGCTGGGATCAGAATGACTGGGAGGTGAAGGAGTTTCCCAATAAGGCCATGCTGGATAAGCACTTTCCCGACACACCCATCCTGTTGAGACGCATCGACGGACACGCCGGTTGGGCCAACAGTGCTGCCTTGAAGATTGCTGGAGTTACTGCGGATAGTAAGGTGGATGGGGGAACTGTGATGCTAAGTGATGGCGAGCCAAACGGGATCCTGATCGATAATGCCATTGGACTGGTGGGAAGAAAGACTCCCGCAGACACCCAAGAGGAGTTGACCCATGCACTTCTACAGGCTCAGACCAACTGTTTTAAAGTGGGTCTTACCTCAGTGCAGGATGCAGGACTGCCTAAACGTGCAGTTGAGCTGATTGATTCCATGAACAAAGAGGGATCGCTGAAGATCCGCATCAACGCCTGGCTCAGTCCGTCCGAGGAGAACTTCACCCACTTCGTAGAGAAGGGTGTTTACCAAAGCGATCACCTTTCAGTGAATACCATTAAACTCTTTACAGATGGTGCCCTGGGATCAAGGGGAGCCCGCATGATAGAGCCCTATTCTGATGATCCTCACAACCACGGTTTGTTTGTCACCCCACTGGAGGAACTGGAGAAACTCTGCAAAAGAGCCTATGCCTTCGATTATGCAGTGGCGACTCACTGCATAGGTGATGCAGCCAACCGCGAAACTCTGAAGATCTATGCCAGGATCCTGGAAGGACCCAACGACCGCCGCTGGCGCATCGAACATGCCCAGATCATTCACCCCGATGATTTCCACTACTTTGGGGACTACGACATTGTGCCTTCTGTTCAGACCACCCATGCTACATCAGACATGTACTGGGCCGGCGACAGGGTGGGCACCGAACGCTTGAAAGGAGCCTATGCTTACAAACAGCTGATGGAGGAGAACGGATGGATCCCCAACGGAAGTGATTTTCCGGTTGAACAGATTAATCCCCTGTTTGGATTCTATGCGGCCACCATACGCAAAGATCAGTCTGGGTATCCGGCCGATGGCTTCCAGATGGAGAATGCCATCAGTCGCGAAGATGCCCTGAGAGCCATGACAATCTGGGCCGCCAAATCGGGAAAGGAAGAGCACCTGAAAGGGAGCATTGAAGTGGGCAAACTGGCCGACCTGGTGGTCACCACCACCGACCTGATGAGGGCACCGGATGATGCACTATTCGGAATTAAAGTGAAATCAACATATTCGGGGGGAGAGCTGGTTTACGAAGCCGGACTTGAGTAAATCAACGTAATATCATGTTGATCCCAAGTGCCAATATACCCCAGCTCAGATCCGCAACAGGGAGCTTGTATTCAGCATAAATAAACATCATCTCGTTAGGATTATATCCTACATTTAAAGGAATCCAGAATCTGGGATTTAGGTCCTGGGCAAAACTCAGATCCATATCCAATCCGATAGAAAAACTAAATTCGTAACGGGGTGTATACGTATAGAAGGCTGAGATATCCATGCCTACTACGTCCCAGTAATGCAGTCCGGCTATGGTTGAAACATAGCTTTTCCGGGTTTCATAAATCAGGTACTGTGCATCAATCCCAATATAGTCTGCACCGTTGAAAAAATAGATGTAACGGGCATTCACATCCAGTGAATATAGAATTCCATAACCTCCATTCAGCGCAATTGAAGCTCCACCAGCATCAAAAGCAACTACATTATTGTCAAAGTGATAAGCAGGGCTCAGGCCAATACTCCACGCCCTTTCAGGAAGCGTTTTGGGAAAGTTTACCACCTGGGCGGAAAGAGTGAACGAGGCAGAAAATAAAAGCAAAATAAGAAGCCTTTTCATTGGGACAGAAGAGTTAGTGCTGTCTCAAAAATAAGACTTCTTAGATAAACTCCTAAAACAAAATATCCCGGCCCATATAGAAATCAAGGATTCTGGCGTAGAATATCAGCACAAATTTGGAAGTAATCATTTCTGAAGTGGATTCAGCGAGCTGGTTGCGTGCCTCCTGCAGCTCCAGCGCTGTACCGGTGCCCACACGGAAGCGTTCGTCCGCAAACCTGAAGGCCTCATCACTGTTGGCCACCGCCTCCACGGCCGAATTGTAATTATCCATGGCTGCCATAGCTTCGGTATGATATTGCTGAAGTGTCTTTTGCAGAATCAACACTGCATCGTCGTACTGGTACTCCGCATCCTGGAGCTCTATTTTAGCCTTTTTGATATCGGTCTGCACCCGCCAGCGGTTGAAAATAGGGATAACCAACCCCATGGAGGCCTGCATATATCTGTTATCTTTTATCTGGGTAGAGGTGGGATAGTCCATTGTAGGATTACTGGGATCGGGATCCAGGGGATTGATCAATTGGTTACTGTAGTTCGAGTAGATCAGGCCACGGGCAAAGAGCCTGGGAGAACGCTGTCCCTTTTGCAGGGCCACATACCTCTCCATGGCCTCAACGCCATATTCCTTGCTTTTGACCTGGGGCAGATTGGCCAGGGCATACTGGAACACCGAATCCAGCTCCAGGATCTCAACTGTAGAGGGATCGGGAAGTATCGGTGTCTCAATAACAAATCCTTTTACATCGGTGATGTTCATCACATGCATCAGGTTCAGCTTTGTTATATCCCTGGTATTTACTGCCCGGGTATAAGCAAGTTTTGCTGCCGAGTGCTGTGCTTTCAACTCCAGCAGTCTCCCCTGGGGCTCATTTCCCACTTCCACCAGGCGCTCCATCCGCTCCACCTGCTGTACTGTTACCTCCACCTTAATTTCAGCCACACCCACCAGTTCCTCGTTCCTGAGCAGATCCAGGTAGTCGGTCATGACCTGGATGGTAATGTTATTTTCCATGGCTTCCAGATCCTCCATGCTCATCTGGTAGTTGGCCTTGTTCATTTTCATGCTGTTCATTCCCTGCAAGCCGTTAAACAGGTTTACTTCACTCTGCATACCCAGGTCTCCCTGACTTACATTGGTGTTTACCCACTTATAGGTTCCGCGGTCCAGTACCCGGCCAGCTCCCAGCTGGTGGTCAATGCTTCCATTCAGGTTGGGCAAGAGGTCGAGCTTACTCTGACGATGGTCCTGTTCAGTGGATTGCGTAAGCAACTCCTGACGTTTCATCTGAAGGTTGTACTGGATGGCCTGGTCAATACATCGTTGGAGGGTCCAGGGCATCTCTGTCTGTCCCCAGGCCATGGCCGAGGTAAGTAACAGAACCTTTGCTATTGAAAATATTTTCTTCATCTCTACAGATTTAGCGGTTGTGTTTCAGTATCAGCTTATCATGATCGGCATAGTTCTGGTAGGAGGAGACAATGACCTTTTCTCCTGGCTCCAGTCCTCCAAGGACCTCGTAGTATCTGGGATTCTGACGCCCGATACTTATATCACGTTTCACAGCAAACTCCTCCGACTCATCCAGCACAAAGACCCATTGTCCGCCCGTGGTCTGATAGAAGCCGCCCTTGGTAAGCAGTACACCCTCCTTTGATTCACCCAGCTGCAACCTGATCCTGGAGGTCTGTCCGAT
>QMPQ01000013.1 GCA_003648635.1 Bacteroidota bacterium
AATGATTATGAAAACCACCATGCGGATTATCAAGTTTGAGCCAATTTCCATCGCACATCGATACAACCTGCGATCCGTCTTTTGCCCAGGTTATACACCAATTATCGCCACCGGCACCCAATCTCTTAAGGGTTTCTTTATTGAACTCTACTCCCACAGGGAGTAATTTTTCTTCCTTTTTTTGTGGTGTAGAACAACTTGTTATACCAATATAAGCAATTGATAAAAAAATAATAATTAGATTTTTCATTGGTTTGATTTAATGATTAAAAGTAATATTAGCACATTATTAGTGTACAAAGCGTTAAAGATGATCTTGTCATTTGAATATATTTCTTAGTGAGGTTATCGCTTGACTAAATTATTGGAAAGATTCATTAAATCATATTAGACCGTGTTCACATTTGCGGGCTGGGTTTTTTGTATTTTGCTGTCGATATAGTGTTCCATAACCCATAAATAAAAATCATGAAAAGTATCCTTATTAGTTTGAGTCTGGCCATGCTCTTTACTGCTGTATTTGGACAGGACAGGATTACCGGGAAAGCATTTGCTACCCGTTCCGAAGTAATTGCCCAGCACGGGATGGCCTGTACCAGTCAACCCCTGGCCACACAGGTAGCTCTTGATATATTAAAAGACGGAGGTAATGCAATTGATGCTGCCATTGCTGCAAATGCGCTGCTTGGATTAGTGGAGCCCACTGGAAACGGGGTAGGTGGGGATTTGTTTGCCATTGTGTGGGATGCAGAAACTAAGCAATTGTATGGACTGAATGCCAGTGGCAGATCGCCACGATCCCTTACTATGGACTATTTCAAAGAGAACAATTATGAAAAAATTCCAGCTTACGGGCCCCTTCCGGTATCCGTACCAGGCTGTGTGGATGGATGGTTTGAACTAAATAAGCGCTTTGGAAGCATGGATATGAATCAGATTCTGAAACCAGCAATTAGCTATGCCAGGGAAGGATTCCCGCTTACGGAACTTATTGCTTATTATTGGGCCGGTAATGCGAGGTCTCTCAGTCGTTACCCCAATGTGAATGAAGTTTATATGCCAGGTGGGAAGGCACCGGAAAAAGGGGAGATTTTCAAGAACCCATACCTGGCCTCTACCCTGGAAGCTCTTGCTGAGGGAGGCAGGGACGCCTTTTACAAAGGAGAGATTGCGCATACCATTGATGCATTTATGAAGGAGCAGGGTGGAAAGCTATCCTATGAAGATCTGGCCAGTCATACATCTGAGTGGGTGGAACCGGTCAGTTCATCTTATCGCGGTTATGATGTGTGGGAGTTGCCCCCCAACGGACAGGGAATTGCAGCCCTTCAGATCTTAAATATTCTTGAGCAATATGATATTGCTGCAATGGGTTTTGGAAGTAGTGAATACATTCATCACTTTGTTGAGGCCAAGAAACTGGCATTTGAGGACAGGGCGAAATACTATGCCGATCCAGCTTTCAACCAACTTCCAGTGGATGAGCTGATCTCCAAGGAATATGCAGCAAAAAGAGCGGAGCTGATAAATCCAAAGAGAGCATCCCGCAACCTGGATGCCGGGGAGATGGAACATGGCAATACCATCTATATGACAGTTGCTGATAGTCATGGGAATATGATTTCATTAATTCAGAGCAATTTTCGGGGTCTGGGTTCAGGCATGTGTCCTCCGGGACTGGGATTTATTTTACAGGACCGGGGTGAACTCTTTACGCTGGAGGAAGGACACTACAATGTGTATGAGCCGGGAAAAAGACCTTTCCACACCATTATTCCTGCATTCATTACAAAGGATGGCTTACCCTATATGAGCTATGGAGTGATGGGCGGATCTATGCAGCCTCAGGGCCATGCCCAGATTGTTGTGAATATGATAGATTTCGGGATGAATATACAGGAAGCTGGAGATGCTCCGCGCATTCGTCACGATGGCTCATCTCAGCCCACAGGGACAAAGATGACTGATGGAGGTGTAGTAAACCTGGAGTCAGGAATCCCCTTAGAAAGCATTCGTGAATTGATGAAACGCGGGCATCATATTCAGAGTTCGAATGGAGGTTATGGTGGATACCAGGCCATTATGTGGGATAAGGAGAATGGGGTCTATTATGGGGCTTCGGAGTCTCGGAAGGATGGACAAGCAGCTGGGTATTAGCTACTAAAAGGGCCAGAAACGGGGAATTACCAGCAGCGAAATGATCAGCGCCAGGATATTAAGCGGCAGACCAATCTTCCAGTAGTCACTGAATTTATAATTGCCAATACTCTGTACAATCAAATTGGTCTGGTAGCCAATAGGTGTAGAGAAGCTGGCTGATGCAGCTATACAGATGGTAATAAAGAAAGGCCTGGGGTCCACCCCCAGCTGGGTAGCCGCCGCATAAGCAATGGGAAAGGTGATAGCCGCCGCCGCATTGTTTGTAATGATCTCGGTAAAGACATTGGTAATGATGAAAATGGCTGCCATTACGCCAAGTGGACCAAAACCTTTGGATAGATTGATGGTACTTCGCGCAATAAAATCTGCTGCCCCCGAATTCTGAAGGGCACGGCTTATCCCAATAGCACAGGCGATGGTGATCAGTACATCCCAGTTGATGGGTTTGGTGTATTTTTTTGCCGAAAATATTTTCATCATGGCCATAAGGACCACCGTAATAGCAGCAAAAAAGAACATATCAAACTGGACCTTACCCTGTGCGGGGATAAATTGACCTGCAGTGGCTCCGGCAATCATAAAGAATACAAGAATCATTGCAATCCATCTTCTGCGGCGATCCTTGGCATCATCCATATCACCTCTCTCAGAGGCCATGTAGAAAACTCTCGATTCGCCCCAGTACCGGGTGAAATCTTCAGTGGCCAGAAGCATCAGATTGTCTCCGGTCTTCAATTTGTGGTTGTTAAGATCTGTGGTGATGCGTTCACCATTTCGATGCACAGCCATTACTACAGCGTTGTAGTGGCCAAAAAAATCGAACTCTCCAAGTGTACGCTGGATTCCGGGGAAACGGGGGGCGATCACCACTTCCACCTGGCGCAGCGATCTCTTAAGGAAATCGGGTGCCACCTTGTCCAGGGCTTTCATCTTTACTTCTGAGGCCTGGGTCAGGTAGCCTACATTCTCGGAGCTTCCGGCAACAATTAACTGATCATCAGCTTCCAGGCGGAAGGGAGAGTTGGAGATACGTATGTGTTTTCCATTCCGTATAATGGTTCGAACTGTAAATTCATTAAGCCCTGGTATGCGGCGTTTCTCAATCTCTTTTCCTATCAGGTTCGAATTTTCAGGTAAATAAAGATCAAAAAAGTACTCCCGGGTGTCGTTGGGGAAACTGAACTTAGGAATTTTTTCTCCTGGCAAAAGCCTGTTGGAGAAGATATTCATGTATATGAAACCGAAAAAGACAATGAAGAGGCCCACCTTGGCAAGTTCAAACATTCCCAGACCAGCCATTCCCCGGTCGAGCATCATACCGTGCACCAGTAGGTTGGTGGAGGTACCGATTAGGGTACAAGTGCCACCAAATATGGTAGCATATGAGAGGGGAATCAGGAATTTTTGCGAAGGCAGGCTCAGTTTATCAGCCCATTTTTTCAGCATGGGAGCGAAAATGATGACCACCGGTGTGTTGTTCAGAAAGGCCGAGAGGGCCGCTACCGGGATCATGATTTGCATAAGCAGCCTGGGAATTGGTTTCCGCTTTTTTGGAAGGATGACCCTTCCAATCCTGTTCAACACACCCGATTCTTTTACACCTTCACAAACCAGGAACAGAAGCGCAACAGTGATCATTGCTGTATTTGAAAAGCCAGACAGAGCCTCCTCTGCTGAAATAATATCGGTAATCATGAAAATTACCAGGGCGCTGAATAGAATAAGACCGGGACGCATCATTTCCCGGATCAGGGCAATAACCATCAGGAGAATTACTCCAAGGGCTATGTAGGCTGTGATTGTCATGCTATTCTAATATGTCTGACCAATCGGGCAATGGTCTTATTGCAGGTTTCCGGCCGTAAAACAGATCGTCCAATTTAAGAGCCAGATGTCGGAAAAGCAAATTATTTTTTATACAACATCTAATAAAACGATGAAATACGTCATCGGGATGACTGTAGGGACATGCCGCAATGCACCTGCCACAATCGGTTCCCGAGGTGGTCCAGTAGTGATAACATTTCTCCGAATCTATACGCCAGCGCTCTTGCCCATCAAAAGTTTCACGGGGGCCATCGGGGATGGCGGATGAGGGACAAACCCCCGCACACTTTTTACAAAGGTGACAGAAATGAAGGGTGGTTCTGTCAGGCTTTGCATCCCCATAGGAAATGGGCAGGTTGGTGGTAACCACCGAGATTCTAACCCTTGGGCCAAGTTTTGGAGTCATAAGGAGCCCCATCCTTCCTATAGTCCCGAGTCCTGCATCAACCGCTACCAGCGGACAGATCACTTCGTAGTTTCCATCTATGTGGGCGGTGGCCTCATAACCAAGCTCTCTGATCCATGCGGCCAGTTTCAGAGCGAGAACCCCCGCTTGCAGGTACTGCTCAGACGACTCCATGATTGAGCTTCCTTCCGGGGCTGATTGCATCATACGGTGATCCATCTCAACGGTGAGTGCGATGGCATTCTCATGTTCTTTATAGATGGGTGAGCCTGATTTGGGTCCTCTTCCTTTGTAGGAGTAAAGATGATACTCCTGTAAGCGGGTAAACCCTACATCGAGGGCGCCTGTTTGTTTCAACCATTTTGAGATGAAGCGGGCCGTACGATCCGGATTTACTTTCACAGGATTTCCTGAGGGTGAGTCAGGTGACTTACTCTGTGCTGGGTTTATTCCATGGGTGAGCCTTCCCAGGTATTCGATTACTTCAAAATTAGCCTTTGCAGCAGCAAAGGTACCCGTATGGTAATACCTTGAACGGGAATCCAGGAGTCCCGGTGTTTTTCTTGAACGTTCGTCTGCTTTCAGGAATTCCGGATGTAGTTTATAATACGAGTCATAGGCTTCACTGCCAGGAACCAGTAAGCGTCTTGAAAGCACTATATCGGCTTCATTAACTCTCTTGACCGGACGGCCCAGGCTAAAAGAACGGGCACCTTTAAAAGGAATAAAAAGTAAGAGGCCTGTGCCCCCAATAATGCAGAGAACTAGGTATAAGAAGTTCATCGGGTGGTCAATCTATGCTGCAATAGTAAAAAAAAATAGTTAATTTGACCACACTCTACTGAAATTGGGCTCTATGAAAAGCTTCAGGTATTTGCAGATCCTGGTGTTACTTGCATTGTCAGCATCCGCTCTGTTTGCTCAGCAGGGATTTACAAATGAGACCCGCGCACTCTATATACTGGATATTTCCAGGTATGTACGCTTTAATGATTCTATTCAGGCACGGGAGGAGTTTGTAATTACAGTTCTGGAAAAAAATTCGAATCTATATTTTGAGCTTGAAGAATTATCGAAGAACAGAAAGGAGATCCAGGGAAAGCCTATTGCCATCCGTGTCTGTACAGATATCCCTAAACTACAAGCTGGACAGGTCGTTTTTTTGAACCGGGAGGACGGGTTTAATATGGATGAAGTGATCGAGCAAACCAAGGGCTCGAATACGCTACTTATTTCGGAAGGCTATCCCTTCCGATCGTCCATGATCAATTTTGTGGTGGTCGATGGCGAACCCAGATTTGAGGCAAATGAGGAATTGATGGTTCAGGAAGGCCTCTATGTTAATGAGTTGTTCCTGGCCCAGGCCATTAAAACCAGGGAAGATTGGGAGTCTCTATATGAAGTGACAGAAGGTGAGCTGGAATTAGAAAAAAGCATTACCGAGCAACAGCACCTGTTGATTGAACAGCAGTGGGATCAGATACGGGATCAGAAGGTGCTAATACGAGATAACCGACAGACTCTTGAGCTCTTAAGAAGTGAAATTCAGGATAGGGAGGCAGAGATTGAACAGAAAACGAAAGTTTTGCAAATTCAGGAAGCAGAGATTGATTCACAAAGTACAACCATTGAAGCTCAATTAATGGAGGTGGACCGGCAAGGGGAGGTATTGGTCCACCAGGAACTAAGTATCAAAGCGAAAGAGGAGGCCATTTCACTAAAAGAGGAAGAGATCAGGGAGCAGGATGAAAAAATTGTGCTGCAGGCAGAGGCTATTCAGAAACAGCGGATTATCATTCTGGCAGTAGCCCTTGCACTTCTTCTCGTCTTCGGCCTTGGTTACTTCATTTGGCGAAATTACCAAATTAAGAAGAGGGCTAATATTCTCTTGAAGGCGCAGAGGGACCAGATTGCCTATCAAAAGCAACATATCACCGACAGCATCGAGTATGCAAAGATGATCCAGACTGCCATTCTACCATCCATGGAACTGTTCTCCCACAAGGTGGAGCATTTTGTGGTATTTAAGCCAAGAGATATTGTAAGCGGTGATTTTTATTGGGCAGAGGAGATCGATGGGAAATACCTGATTGTTACAGCCGACTGCACAGGTCACGGGGTTCCTGGAGCATTTATGAGCATGTTGGGAATCAGTCTGTTAAATGAAATCATTATCTCAAGGGAGATCAGCAGGCCTGATCAGGTCCTGAATCATTTGCGGGATAAAATAATTGAAGCACTTAAGCAGAAGACCGGAAGTATCGTCAAGGATGGAATGGATATGACCGTTTGCCTTTTCGACAGGAATACACTCCAGCTGCAATTCAGCGGAGCCAATAATCCGCTCTACCTGATATCGGATGGACTTCTTACACAGATTAAAGGGGATAAAATGCCTGTTGCCATTCACGATATAATGGATCCCTTTTCACTGCATCAATTGATCTTGAAACCGGGAGATACCTTTTATACATTCTCTGACGGATTCGCTGACCAGTTTGGAGGTCCGAAGCGAAAGAAATTTCTTGCAAAAAATTTCAAGAACCTTCTATTATCTGTCCAGGATCTCTCCATGATTGAACAGGGAAACAGGCTGGATGAAGTATTTACAGATTACCGTAAAGAGGTAGAACAGATTGACGATGTGGTGGTTATTGGAGTAAAGGCCTAGTAACAATTCCAGTAAGTAGTGACTCCGTTGATCGTAACAGGCAATGCATCTTCCTTATCTTTTAAATCGTCTCCACAGAAAGGCAGGGGTGTACCATAGGTCTTGTTTCCATCACCATCCTCAGTGACCAGTTCGCAGGTCCCGCATTCTTCAATGACATCGCAGGCAGGAAGAACTCCCATGGCCATTACAAACACTGCTGCAATCAATATATTTCTCTTTTTCATCTTAGCTCTTATTATCCTGCAAAAATACAATAAGATGCAGGTTTATTCAAGGATATATACGAAGCATTTTTACAAAAGGTTCGTGGGATTACATCCTTAATTACTAATTTCGGTCTAAATTCAATTATTTCTAATTAAGTGGCCAAGCGAAAAGTTAAAATCCTCAGGATAGGAGGCTGGATCATTATTGGGATTATTTCATTGATCCTGCTCACCAGCCTGATTTTTTACATCAGACGGGACTATGTTGTGGAACGGGCTATGGTTTTTTTGAATGAGCAACAGCCCGGTGAGGTGCAGATGGGAAAGATGTACCTGATTCCATTCATGAATTTCCCTGACCTAACACTTCACCTGCAGGAGGTACAATTTTACGAAAAGGAGTTAAGTGCAGAAATGTCCACTTTAGAACCCATTCTATCGCTGAACGAGATTTCTGTAACATTGGACCTGCTTGAACTTATAAGAGGTGGCATCATGGTTTCGGAGGCCAGGCTGAAGGACGGATTTGTGCATATGGAGATTTACCCTGACTCAGTAAGCAATCTGGAACGAGCACTGGGGATCAGGTTTGGAACTCCATCTCAAAAGGATACAAGTCTTAACTCATCACTTGCAATTGATCTGGATAAAATGGAGCTTGTTAATGTTCGCGTCCGAATGGATAATCGGGTGAATAACGAATATGTGGATGTTGAGGTGAACCAGCTGGAGAGTAGCTTCTCTTACCTGTCGGGCCAGATTCAATCTAGCCTTGAAGTCGATATTTATATAAATACAGTTAATTATCAAACAATCAATGCACAAGTAGATAAGAATATTAAGCTCAAAGGAAGCGCTATTCTGGACCCGGATGCGCATATGCTGAAACTCGAGCCAAGCAGCTTAAGTGTTTCTGGGCTAGCGTTCGAAACATGGGGGAGTATTGATCTCAGGTCCACTCCCCGACTTGATCTTGCTTTTGTAGCAACCAACGAGGGCCTGGAACTTTTGAATTTCCTGTTCCTGGGAGTTCTTGACCTGGATGAGATTGAACAGATTGGAGGAGGGAGCATTCATTTGAATGGTACCGTACAGGGGAATATGAGTGGGGGAGAACTTCCTGTGATCCGAATGAATGGATATGCAGAGGATTTGGGATTCAGAATTAAAACGGTGGACCGGGACGTAAGCGGT
Source organism: Bacteroidota bacterium (assembly GCA_003648635.1). Lineage (GTDB taxonomy): Bacteria > Bacteroidota > Bacteroidia > Bacteroidales. The sequence goes on from QMPQ01000013.1 coordinate 8,468, forward strand.
ATTTCATTTCGCCTTTTTGCCACCAACGGCAGGAAGAATGACTTAAGCGAGGGCCTGGTGGAAGTGCAAGCTTTTAGCGCACACTTCCCTGAAGGAAATATAAATGCCAATGTAATAGCGGGAAATATATTGTCACCTGAATTAAATATTGAAGTAGATTGTGCTATAAACCTTGAGGGGCTGGAGGAGATGTTTAAAAAGGACTTTCTGAGTAATTTGTCGGGATCTGTAGACATTCAGGGACAGCTAAGCGGGAATGTCAACCGGGAATCCGGAAGTTTTCTAAATGATGAAGGATCATTAACAGCTATACTGGACGATGTCTCCTTTGTGCTAAACCACGACAGTGTAAACAAGGATAGTATTCAGTATATTTCTGGTGAGCTTGTCCTGCATGATACAATTCTGGAGACTGAGCTCTTGGCTCTTGAAGTTAATGGTAATCGATTCGATCTTGGTTTTTCAATTGAAAATCTACTGCTTTACCTTCTCGATTATAACAGGGATCTTAGCGCGGGGATCTCCATTTCATCAAAGCGTTTTGATCCTGCAACACTCTTACAGGATACATCTATAAGCAAGATGATTGGGGGTGATATCGAGGATTTTTATCTTCGTGCAGCTGCGACCATTAGAAAAACAGATCTGGATAATTTTCTGGATAATGATACGATTTCAGAACTTGAAATTAGCATTGATAGTTTTGGAATTGGCTTGCCGTTACTGGCCGACATCTCCAATGTGAGTGCAGCCTTTACCTTCAGCCGTGATTCCATAACTCTTCATCATCTTGATGCAAGCATCGGGGAAAGTTCGTTTGAATTTTCCGGAAACATTACCAACTATGATGCTTTTTCACAAACTGATTCGGGAGATGTCGTGGCGCTTTATTTCAACCTTTCTTCGGAACTGTTAAGAGCTGAGGATCTATTCACAATTAATAATGAGTTTCTTCTGCCTCAGGATTACAGCACGGAGTATCTTAAAGATTTCAGAATTGCCGGGAGCTTGGAGGCTCCTGTGGCAGGTCTGGTCTATGACAGTGTTTCTCCGGATTTTCTTATTGATATTGAAGATCTTGGATGGAGCTTCAGGTACTACCCAAGCAAGTTTAAAGATTTTTTGATACGGATAGAACGGAAAGGGGACCTCTTGGTGATTGAAAATTTTCAGGGCAGTATTGGGGAGAATAATATGGCATTGTCCGCATCCATTGAGAACTTTACCGATTCCCTTGTGGAAAACATGTATGGTAGTTTTGAATTGTATTCCGATCTGCTTGATATTAATGAACTGCTTAATTACCAGCAGCCAGATGATGGAAACGAGGGGGTGGACTCGGATAGCACGGAGGTGCGTGAGCCTCCAAAGATCAATGAGATGGATTTCCCGAATATCGATTTCACAGTTAATATTGGTGAGCTGCATTATGGGAAACATACGATTTACGGGATGAATGGTAAGTTGCGGACCAGCAAGGAAAAGGTATTGTATCTGGACCGTTTTGTTATCTCTCCTGAGGGAAGGGGCACCCTGGAATTAAATGGACAGTTAAATGTAGCCAATCCCAGGCAATATGTTTTAAGTGCAGATATGAATCTGAAGGGGATAGATATTGGTGATTTGAACCTGGAGCTTGAGTCTGAGGATAGTATCTATTTATTGAAGGATAATTTCCGTGGAATTGTAGATGCAAGAGGATTGGCAGAGATCTTTATTACACCGGAGCTGAAAGTGGATATGCCTTCCTCTGTAGCACAGTTCAATGTTGTAGTGAGTGATGGAGCCTTGATTAATTTTACACCTTTGAAGGCAGCAGGAAAATTTCTGGACAGCAAGGACCTGAATAATGTCAGGTTTGATATATTAAGGAATCGTTTTACCCTGATGGACTCTCGGATCTTTATCCCAAGGATGAATGTGGAATCGACTGTAGGTCAAATGCTTATTGTAGGAGATCAGGGCCTGGATGGATCTTACCTTTACCTGGTGCGTGTTCCCCCGAAACTTGCCAGGGAGGCAGCCAGAAGCGCCATGTCTGAAGGCGCAAAAGATGATGGAGAGGATCAGGTAAGCCAGATGAAAAGGGGGAATTTCCTTGGGATTACTCTATGGAGCAATGGGACAGAATCGGATGTTAAACTGGGAGACAGGAGGAAAAAGTTTCAAAAATGAGGGAGATTAGATTTGCGTTGGGGTATATGCCGCACCGCTTGTGGGGGAGCATATTTCAGGCCCAGGTACTTGAAAAGGAGCCAGGAAGAGATTTTTATAGTCCGGGAGAATATATACAGAACGACAGCAGCACCAGCGCATATCAGCGTCTGAGTCCCATGCAGAGGGAGGTACTCCGGCTGATGGATGAGTACAGCGACCGGAACCTTCACCGCATTTTCTCCAAACTTAAGACGGCAAAGCAGTTCCAGGATAAGGTGGACCAGACTACGATCAGTGAGCATATCAGGCCTTATATTGAGAAGCAACTATACGCCATCCTTGAAATTGCCCGGGACATGCAAATCCCTGTTTTCGTAAAAGAGAAAAGCAGTAGGAATATCTTTCCTGAAGACTTTCTTCATTTGGAACGGGTTCCTGCAACACCTGTTTTTAGTTTCAGCTATAAGGAACAACTCTCCTATGCCCTGTTTCTGAATCATGGCGATATGCAGCTTATCTTAAAAGATAATCCGGTAGAGGTCGTAAGCAATAATCCCGCCAGCATTATCCTGGGAGAGAAGCTATATTTTATCAGTGAGATAGATGGTAAAAAACTTAAGCCCTTTATGACCAAGGACCGGATTCAGATTCCTCCCCAGTTTGAAGGGAAGTATTTCGCATCCTTCGTAAGGAACACGCTTAGGGATTATAATGCATTGACCGAAGGTTTTGAGGTTCGGACAAGCATTCCTTCCCGGAGAGCCGAGCTAAGCCTGGAGATAGGAATTTCCGGTAAAGCTGTCTGGATCCTGACGCTTCACTATAATAATTACAGCATTGCCCGTGAAAGTGCCACTAGAAGGTTTGTAAACTATCTGGGAGAGGCGGAAGGGCATGCTTTTGAAAAATTCGAGCGGGATGATGCCTGGGAAGAACATATTGTGGATGTCTTAAATGAGGCAGGACTTCGGTCCAGGGATGAACAGAATTTCTATTTGAACAATAAGTTTGATCAAGAGGATGCTCTTGGAATATACTCAGCTATTAGTTTCATTAATGAGTATGGATCATCTCTGCAGGATTCTGACATAAAAGTCCAACAGCGCCTGCAAGAGGAATATTATCTTGAGAATATTGAGCTTGATATTGATTCAAAAGAAAAGCAAGATTGGTTTGATATATATGGAGTGGTCAGACTGGGTGATCTGGAGATCCCCTTTCTCTCTCTGAAGAGCCATATTCTGAATGGCAACAGGGAATACCTGCTACCGGATAACAGGATTGTTATACTGCCTGAAGCCTGGTTTGCCCGTTACCGCTCCATGTTTGAATTCGGGAAATCTTCAGGAGAAAAGATCAGGATTCACAAACAGCATTTTTCCCTGGTAGATGATACGGTACGAGAATTTCATACAGAAACCCTTGAGAAACTGGAGGCTCTAAACAGCGTTGAGACCCTTCCCGAATTGGAACTACCCAAGGGCTTGGACGCCACACTTAGGAGCTACCAGGTGGAGGGCTTCCAATGGTTATGCTTTCTTCAAAAATATGGATTTGGAGCCTGCCTGGCAGATGATATGGGACTGGGGAAAACACTGCAGACCATTGCTGTATTATTACGCTCCAAGGAGTTGAGCCGGGAAAATGATGTAGCTCCACAGGAGCAGGGACCACCCGTAGATGGGGGACAGTTTTCTCTTTTCAGCAGTACTAGAAAGAAGCTTACCTCGCTGATCGTTGTTCCGGCGTCCCTGCTGCATAACTGGTCGAAGGAGTGCCGAAGGTTTGCACCAGGCTTGAAAGTACTGATTCATGTGGGTAGTCAGCGAAACCGGGAACTCACCTCTTTCTCTTATTTCGACCTGGTGATTTCGACCTACCATACAGTGCGCCAGGATAGCATGGCGCTTTCGGGCTTCCACTTTCACTATATTGTTCTTGATGAAAGTCAGATGATCAAGAATCCATCTTCCAAACTTTACAATGCGATAGTTACATTACAGTCTGATCATAAGGTGGTTCTTACCGGGACACCCATTGAGAATTCGCTGACTGATCTCTGGTCGCAGATTAACTTTGTAAATCCGGGTTTGTTGGGAACACTGGGATTTTTTAAGCGTAGTTTTGTTCAGCCCATTGAAAAAAGGGGAGATGAGGAACGGGAGGAAAAACTTAAGGAGTTGATCAATCCTTTCATACTCAGGCGCACAAAAAATGAAGTCGCCCGGGAGTTGCCCCCGGTCTTTGAACAGGTTCGTTTTGTGAATATGGCTGAATCCCAGCTAAGGTTGTATGAAGAAGAGAAATCCCAGGTTCGAAATGCTCTCCTGGAGAACCTTGAGGAGGTGGGCCTGGAGCGATCTTCCATCATGGTATTGCAAGCGCTTACCCGCCTTCGTCAGATTGCCAATCATCCCGATTTACTTGAGGATTATAATGGAGAAGATTCAGGGAAGTTCACAGAGGTGTACAGGAATATCGAAAGTGTAATTTCTGAGGGGCACAAGGTGCTTGTTTTCTCATCATTTGTGAAGCACCTGGAGTTGTTCAGGACCCGCCTGGAGGAGGATGGAATCGAATATGCCTACCTCACCGGTTCCAGGAATCAGCGTCAGAGGGAGGCAGCCGTGAATGATTTTCAAACCAGGAAAGCTTGTTCTCTCTTCCTGATATCCCTAAAAGCAGGAGGAGTTGGACTTAACCTGACAGCTGCCGACTATGTTTTCATTCTGGATCCATGGTGGAATCCAGCTTCAGAAATGCAGGCACTTAGCCGGGCTCATCGAATTGGACAGGAGAACCGGGTCTTTGTTTACCGATTTATCTCCAATGATTCCATCGAGGAGAAGATACAGCGTCTGCAGGAACGTAAACGTGAATTGGCTGAGACTTTCGTCACTTCAAATAACCCTTTGAAATCCCTTTCGGAAAAGGAGCTCATTGAGCTTTTTACTTAGGGCGACAGCTATCAGAATCTTAATACTACAGTAGCCAGGGCACCACCTTCCAGGGGGGCAAGGCCCAGATGCAGGGAGGTGGATCTGTTTGTCTCCATCTCATGGGCGGTTTTTGCTCTGTTGAATGCATAGGAGGTCATTGCAATAATGCTTGCTGTACCCAGAATCCCGCTGGCAATGGTCAGGGGTATGGTGGCTCCCCAATCCGTTGTAAAACCATAGAGGGCCATAGAAGTTGGAATGATTGACAGGGCGTAAAGGGTCCATCCCAATTTGGCCCTGGGGTGGGAGATTTCTTTGGAGATATCCACAGAACGGCCACCGGCATATATCAATGGAGGAGCCAGGAAGATCATGGCCGAAGCAGGAATTCCGACATATCTGGCATTCCATTCATTTATCAGTGCAGAGACGAACATCAGGGTGATCACCGATGGAGCCGTGACATAACCAATGCTTACCGCTTCATCTGCCCATCCTGTTGAGATGGACTCCAGAGATAAGGTTTCGACCACTGCTGTGTCGTTCAGCTGAGGCTCCTGTCCGTGGAGATGACTGAACATAAGACTTAGGAGAGGCAGGAAAAGAATGAGTTTCTCTCTCATGTCAGGGATGATTTTTTCACAAGTTACTTATATTATTCAATCATCATATTACCTTTAATCCATGCGTGAATGTTTACATCGGGAAGTGGAATTCAGGACCAGCCGATCGTCCGGACCGGGCGGTCAGCATGTGAATAAAACGGAATCGCGGGTGGAGCTATTGTGGTCTCCACAGGAATCAAATTGCCTGACTGAAGAACAAAAAATGCTGGTAGCGAGCCGGCTAGGAAGTCGTATCACAGATGAGGGAGTATTAATCCTGGCATCAGAAAAGTACAGGTCTCAACATAGGAATAAGGCAGATGTTACTGAACGCTTTTTCGACCTGGTAACAAGCAGCCTGGTGCCAGTTAAGAAGCGCAGGCCGACCAGGCCCACCCGTTCAAGTGTTGAGAAGCGGATCCGATCCAAGAAGATCCGGGGAGATATCAAAAGGTCACGGAGAAAGGGCCCTGAAGAGTAAACCAAAGATTTTATGCATATAAAAAGGAGACTGCCCCTGGCGGGACAGCCTCCTGAAAATTATTGTTCCGGCATACAAGCCGGCATCAGAGTTAATGCAGACTATTCTGCGGGAACCAGATCTTTGTTCTTGTTCTTTACCGGTTTGAAAATTCCGATCAGCCCTTCGAGTCCTACGGTCATCACAATGTTGATGAAGAAGAGCAGGAATGCGATAAGTAACAGGGCTCCACAAACCAGGGCCAGGATCATGTATAGGTCATACTCCCCATTAAAGTAGAGGGTTCTTCTGAGCATGCCTTTCAGTCCGGCCATACCCATGAACGCTCCCATACCAATACCGCCAAACAGATGGAGCCAGAAATGAAGATTGGCCAGTTTCTGACTGTACAGTTTAGCCCCATTGGTCAGAATTGGTAGCAGGAGATAGATTGCCGCGTAAAGGGTCATGGTTAAACCTACCAGTATCGCCACATGCACGTGAGGTCCTATAATCCACTGGGTGTTATGAAGGACACGGTTCAATCCAACATCTGCCTGCATAATACCGGCAGGGACAGCCAGTGCAAATCCAAGAAGTCCGCCCAGCAGGAATTTCAACTCATTGGTCATCTTTAATGGTCTGGCGGCCCATAGGGTAGCCAGGGTGATAAAGAAGGCCAGTCCCTGTGTAATCAGTTCAAAAGCCGTCACCATCTCACCTGACACTACTTTTAGTATAGCAGGTTGAGCCTGGTCAGCCAAGAGGTGGTGCGACCAGACGGTCCAGGATACAACCAGTTCCAGAAGCAGTGCAGCACGAGCTATGTTCTGCATAAATAGCTTCTTTCCTGTGATCATCGTAGCCAGGAGGTACCAGGTACCGGCCACAAAGATCAGGACCAGTCCGTCGGCAATCAGGTCGAGTCCCCACCAGAACCAATTCTTATAAAGAAGAGCATCTACAGCCGTATCCTTCAGGTCATATCCAAGGATGGCTGCAACCATGTAGGTCAGGATCAATAAGCCGGTAAAGAGGATAATCCCTGCATTCAGAGCCATGTCCACTGTTCCCCGGGCAATGGCAGCCACAGGTAGGGATACCAGGTGCTCTTTCCGTTTCTCCTTTTTCCGAAGTAGATTTCCAAACCCTACAGTTCCTATTGCCGAACCGAGCAGTTTAGCACCGGGTTGTTTTTCCCAACCTTCGGGAGTATAAGCTATAGTTTTGAAGATGTTAATCACGAAGAAAATTGAACCCACCATCACCAGGGCAATGCCCAGTATAAAAAAGGCACCTCCCACCGGATTGAACTGGGTGAAGTCAGCGGGCAATGGCCAGTACAAGGTGTACAGAGGGGCGTAATGAGAAATAAATCCCGCCAGCCAGAAGATAAATGTACCACCTGCGATCAGGAAAAAATTCCAGTGCGCCAGTTTCATACTGTAAAGTGGTTTTTTCATCAGGTAGGGAACCAGAAACAGAAAAGCTCCCATGACGATAGCGTAAGTGGAACCAAAGATTCCCACCAGTGGATGTGCTGTCAGGATGGCGAAGAACTGCTCCTGGGAAATCATGTCGATCTGTTCAACCTCCACAATCCGCATGATCATTCCTTCGACCACAACAAAAAGATAATAAACCAGGCCTACGACCACAAAGCGCAGTGTAAGCTTCTGCATAGCGGTGAGGGATTCTGCTTTGAACAATCCCTGTTCACCTTTCATCAGTGTATTTACAAATGACATATCAATAATCTTTTAAGGTTCGACAACTTCCACTGCATTCTCTTCAATCATGGCAATTCCTTTGGGACCGGAATACTCGGTAGACCGGATGGTGTAGAGACCCGGTTTAAGGAATTTCCATAAGATATCGTTGCGGTGGCCCGGGACCACCTGCATCTGGAATAACATGGTGTTATCCTCACGGAAGAGTCCGAACCCGTAAGTCAGGTCTTTGGATGTCACATCAAATTCGACAATCTGACCCACTTCGATTACCATCTTTTCTTCGGGAAGAATGAATTCATGGTTAGCCACATCAATGGCAAAGGATTGATCAGGAGTGATCTCATGACGTTTCAGGTCCATTTCGGACCAGGGGATCGTGTTGTAGGTAATGATGTGCAGGGAGACTCCCAGCACAGTGAGGAACCCGACAAATGTGTAAAAAAGAGCGGGATTCACTTTACTTTTTCCAGGTCTGGTGATGCGAAGTGCAAACCAGGCCATCACCAGCATAATGACTACTGTGTAACAGGTGTAAGCAATTGTTTGTCCTTTCAGGACCAGGGCAGAATCTACCATAGGACTTAGGATTTTTGTTAGAGTTAGTAATTAAAGGCTATACGAAGATAGCATATTATCAGAAAAAAAATCAATGAGATTTGTCAGCTTTTAATAGCTGGTCTAATGTTGTGTTATTTAGAATTTTAAGAATGCTATTCCGGGTTTCATCCCAAACTTCATGCATGGCACAAGTATGGTCGAAAGGGCATTGTTTAAATCCCATAATGCATGTGTCCAATACATTTAAACCTTCTACTGAATCAATAATCTCGGCCAGGACAATTTGGTCGGCAGGCTTGTTCAACCGAAAGCCACCATTGCGCCCCTGGGTGCTAAATATGAATCCGCTTTTTGAAAGGCTGGTAAGCAACTGTCGTAAATAAGGCCAGGGTATCTCCAGTATTTCATTTAGCTTTTTGGCAGAGTAAAGCTCTCCTTCAATCTTAGCCATAAAGCTGAGGACCGAAATAGCGTAAGATGTGGTTTTACTGAAATTCATCTATTGTGATTAGGGTGTGAAATTAATAATTCCTGCAATATCCCTTGTGAGCTTACATGTTTATCTTTGTCAGAACTAAAAATGATTTATGCCAGGTCCCATACCAGAAGTATCTGTTGTACTTCCTTTCTATAATGCAGAGATGACGCTTTCCGGGGCGCTGCAAAGCATTTCAGATCAGGAATTCTCCGATTGGGAGTGTGTAATGGTGGATAACAACTCGAGCGATGGAAGTAGGGAAGTTGCAGTCAGATGGGAGCGTTACGATCCAAGATTCCGACTTATTGAGGAGAAGAGACAGGGGGTGATGTTTGCCTCCAACCGGGGGTGTGAAGCAGCCCAGGGAAGATATATTGCCAGGATGGATGCCGACGATGTAGCCCGACCAGGCCGACTCAAGGTGCAATGTGAATTCCTGGATAGTCATCCGGATTTCGGTGCAGTGGCCGGATTGGTGACTCATGTGGGAGATCCTGAGACCACCGGAGGGTTCAAGCGATTTGTGGAATGGAGTAACTCGGTAATTACTTACGAGGATATATATAATAGACGCTTTATCGAAGCACCAATTGTGAATCCGACGGCCATGTGGAGAAGGGAAACCATGGAGCTCTTCGGGCTTTACCAGGCGGGCGATTTCCCGGAGGATTACGAGATGTGGTTAAGGTGGCTCGACCGGGGAGTACAGATCGCAAAAGTACCGGAGGTGGTGCTGGACTGGCATGATTCGGCAGGAAGGCTGACCCGCACACATCCTATATACAGCGAAAGGGCTTTTTACGAGATTAAGAGTCAGTACCTGGCTAAATGGCTTTCGGAACACAACCCCTATCATCCCGCAGTTTGGGTATGGGGGGCCAGCAGAATTTCCCGCAGGAGGGCAAGGATTCTGGAGCAACATGGTGTAGAAATGGAAAGCTACATTGATACCAAGAAAAGTCGACAGCTGGAGAAAGAAGTAATCTACTACGAAGATTTGCCTGCATCTGGAAAGGGCTTTATCCTAACCTATATCAGGCAGATGGACAACAGGGAGAAGATCCGGACCTTCCTTAAGGAGCGGGGGTATGTGGAAGGGAATGATTATTTGCTGGTTTCCTGAGATAATAATATAAAAGATTGTCTAATCTCTATTATATTTGAGCTACACCTCGACATATGAGACAAACCGGGATATTTCTACTCTTTATTGTTCTTTCTTTTACCCTGAATCCCATTTCAATCCAAGGCCAGAATCTGGATTCCCTATTAAATAACAAACGGGTATATACCTCAGTAAATATTGGCGATCTGCCCCAGCCCAAAATAGACGGACTTTTGGGTGATGAGATCTGGAGCCTGGGGGAGTGGCAGGGTGATTTTACCCAACAGCAACCCGTGGGGAATGCTGATCCTACAGAGGAAACCTATATCAAAGTATTGTATGACCATTCTAACCTTTTTGTGGCCATAATCTGCCAGGATGATGAGCCGGACCTGATTCGGGATATTTTTGATCGCCGGGATGCGCTCAGCGGTGATATGGCGGGGATCGCCTTAGACAGTTATGAGGATAAATTAACAGCCTTTGAATTTAATCTGAGTGCAGCCGGACAGAAAATGGATTTGAAACACCTGGGCGATTACCAGTGGGATTTTAACTGGAACGGGGTGTGGGATGGGGCCACCTCGAAGAATGATACCAGCTGGGTGGCAGAAATGCGTATTCCCTTCAGCCAGATTCGTTATACCAACAGGGAAGAGCATGTATGGGGGATGCATGTATGGCGATGGATCGACCGAAGGCAAGAAGAGGACCAATGGCAATACATTCCCTTAGATGCACCGGCAATGGTTTATCTTTTCGGGGAATTGAAGGGTGTTAAAAATATCCGTGAATCCAGGCAGGTAGAGTTTCTGCCCTATGTATTAAGCTCCATTGCGAAACCTGCTGATGGTGATGGATACGACCCTTTAAGATTTAACGCGGGACTTGATGCTAAAGTGGGGATCAGCAGTGATTATACCCTCGACCTTACCATTAATCCGGATTTTGGTCAGGTAGAAGCAGATCCTTCGGTACTGAATCTCACCTCTTTTGAGACCTTCTATGAAGAAAAAAGACCTTTTTTCCTGGAGGGCAATGAAATTTTTGATTTTGAGCTGGATGGAGATATTCCCTATTACTCCAGGAGGATTGGCAGCGCACCCATTTTTCCGAGCACTCTGGATGCATATGAGATTTCGGAGATACCCCAACGAACCACCATTCTGGGTGCTGCCAAACTAACCGGTAAAAGCAGCAAAGGACTATCTGTTGGACTGCTTAACGGATTGACGGCAGAGGAGTATGGGGTGGTAATGGATGAGACAGGTCAAGAGCAGGAGATTCAGGTGGCTCCCTTGAGCAACTACCTGTCCACACGTGTGAAGAAAGAATTTAATGAAGGAAATACCATTGCCGGAGGGATGTTCAGCCTGGTGAACAGAATTTCTCCCGACTCAGCAGTTTATGCACTTCATCCGACGGCTGCGCTTACAGGTGGAATGGACCTGTTGCATTACTGGGACAATAAGAATTATTTTGCAGAAGCAAAAATTGTGGCCAGCCAGTTACAGGGAAGCCAGGATGCCATTCTTAAAAAGCAGCTGGGACCCATCCACCGCTTTCAGCGCTCCGATGCATCATACCTGGAAATAGACAGTGCAAGGGAGCAGCTGGGTGGACATGGAGGATTGATACAGGTGGGGAAGAAGGGAGGAAAGATCAACTTTAATCTCCTGGGGCAGTATCGTTCACCCGGACTGAACCTGAATGATATAGGTTATATCCGCCAGGCTGATTTTGTGGGCGAGCGTGGAGAGGTCTCATACAGGATGCTTGAGCCAGGAGATTGGGTGAGGGAATATACCCTATCGGTTCAGCAGGAGGCCCGCTGGAGCTTTGGAGGAGAAAATATTTACAACTTACTGGGCGCCAGTTTTATGCTAAGAACTAATAAGCTTTGGCGCTATTCAGTTGCATATAATTACGATTTCTCTCATCTCGATATCCGCGAATTAAGAGGAGGACCAGCTCTCAGGATGGACGGAGAGCATCAGACCAGCGCGTTTATCTCTTCGAATGGTTCAAAGGATTTCTCTGCCAGGATGGGTGCTCATGTCAACTGGTATAATGTGGACAATTCACACCAGGAGGTGGCTTATACCGAGATCACCTGGTTACCCATCAGGAAAATCAGGCTGAGTGCAATAGCTTCCATGAACTGGCGAAAGTACCACCAGCAGTATGTGCAGACCCTCACTGAAGATGAGGAAACCATTTACCTGGTGGGACAGATTGATCAAAAAACACCCTCTCTTACTTTTAGGGCTGAGCTATTTCTTAATCCGGAATTGTCTCTGCAGTATTACGGTAGTCCCTATTTCTCGGTAGGAGATTTTGATGAATTTAAACGGGTTGACCAGAGTACGGAACGTGATATGGACAAGCGGCTTGAAGCCCTGGATGTCACTTATGATGAAGGGAGCAGCAGCTATAATTTTGACTACGATGGAACTTCCTGGAATTTTGCAAATCCCGATTTCAGCTTTTCGCAGTTTCGCTCCAACCTGGTATTCAGGTGGGAATACCATCCGGGATCCACACTTTACCTGGTGTGGGCTCATGATCGTTCCGATTGGCAGGGAGCCTACAATCCAATATCGCATATTGTGGGGGATCTTTTTCAAACAGGGGGAAACAATGTTTTTATGTTTAAACTGAATTTCTGGTTCTCCTTATAAAGATTACCAAAGGAAATATTTATTACATTTAAGTTCTTCGAACATATTTTCAACTTAATAAAGCGATTACTATGCAACGCAGATCTTTTCTTAAAAGTAGTGCGGTAGCCACCGGAGCATTAGTCACTGGTGGAATGGCACATGCCTCAGCAGCTTCAGCAACAGTTTCTGCTGTCGGCAAACATCAGTTTAAATTAAAGTATGCCCCTCATTTTGGCATGTTTAAGCACTCTGCCGGGGACGACCTGCTGGATCAGCTCCAGTTTATGGCAGATGTGGGATTTACCGCCATGGAAGATAATGGCATGAAGGGAAGAGAGATCTCCATGCAGGAGAAAATAGCCAGCAAAATGGCCAACCTGGGTATGGAAATGGGTGTGTTTGTGGCTCACACCATATATTGGAGTGAACCCAGTCTGACCAGTGGTAAACAGGATAAACTGGACCAGTTTCTGAAAGAGATCGAGGAATCGGTTGAGGTGGCCAAGCGGGTCAATGCCCGCTGGATGACCGTTGTTCCCGGATTTGTTGATTTAAGAAAGGATATGGATTATCAGACAGCCAATGTGGTCAATGCCCTCAGGCTTGCCAGCGAGATTCTGGAGCCGCATAAAATGACCATGGTGCTGGAGCCCCTGAATTTCAGGGACCACCCCGGCCTTTTCTTAAATAAGATCTCACAGGGATACCAGGTTTGCAGAGCCGTTAATAGTCCATCTTGTAAGATCCTGGATGACCTGTATCACCAGCAAATTCATGAAGGGAACCTGATTCCCAACATCGACCTGGCATGGGATGAAATTGGATACTTCCAGATGGGCGATAATCCTGGAAGGAAAGAACCCACTACCGGTGAGATTAACTATCTGAATGTGTTTAAGCATATCCATGAAAAAGGATTTACCGGCATTATGGGAATGGAACACGGCAACTCAATGCCAGGCAAAGAGGGAGAGCTGGCTGTTATTGATGCTTATGCTAAGGTGGATAATTTTTAAAGCCGATCTCCGAAATAAAAAATCCGGGCTGCCATCTTTAGGCAACCCGGATTTCTTTTATTAGATAAATTATTACATTTCCGCTGCTGATCCGGCAATGGGACTGACTTTATCCATGTCAACCGGACCCATGGCAAGTTCTCCTTTTGGCCCAAGTTTCCATTCCGCACCCATCATCTCTTCCCAGGTCACTTTTGTACCTGTGTATGCAGCGTGCCGTCCCATAATGGCAGTCAGGTTTGACTTGGCTGTTTCTTCGGCTTCCACAATCTGATTTCCTGTCCGAATGGCGTTTACCAGATCAATGTGCTCCTGTACATAAGGATCATTTTCAAGGCGTTCGCCATTTTCATCTTCCGGAGATGCGTACTCATAAAGCGAATTGCCTTCGTGATCCCAGATGTTATATTGCCTGTCTCCTGTGATCATATATCCTTTAGTACCGGTGATGTGTTCGCTCACACTGTTTGCACAATCATTTATTTGACGGCACATACTACCCATATGAACCTGCTTATCATATACAAAATCAATGCTGAAATTGTCATAACAATCACCTGTGAGCCTTCTTAGCCTGGAACCCATACCTACTGCTTCAACGGGTGTCTTACCCATAAACCAGTTACTTACATCGATGTTATGAATGTGCTGTTCTACAATATGATCTCCTGAGAGCCAGGTCCAGTTTACCCAGTCACGGAGCATATATTCCATTTCATTCATCCCTGAAGGCTTCACGTGCCAGAGTTTCCCCATGTTCCAGTAAACATTGGTGGAGACTATATCTCCCATCATGCCAGAATTTAGCCTGGCCAGCATATTCTGGTAGGACCACTGGTGGCGCCGCTGTGTGCCGGTAACTACACACAAACCGGCAGCTTCAGCCTGCTTGGATGCAGCCATAATGGACCGTGCACCTGCCGGATCCACAGCCACAGGTTTCTCCATAAATACATGCTTCCTTGCTTCCACACAAGCCTGGAAATGCTCAGGCCGGAAGTAAGGAGGAGTGGCCAGGATGACGATATCCACATCTGATTCGATGACCCTTTTAAACGCATCAAATCCAGTGAAACACATTGAATCGTCCAATTCAACATTTCTCTTTTCCTTTAGATCGCTACGAAATTTATCAAGCCTGTCCTGAAATACATCGCCAGCAGCTACAATATTGAGATTAGGACCTGCATCCAGGTGATTGATAGCCGCACCAGTTCCACGTCCACCACATCCAATCACACCTGCCTTCAGTGGTTCTCCGTCAGGAGCGGTAGCAAGGAATGATGGTTCCACAAGCTCAGAGCTAGCGGCCTCCTCAGGTGAACAAGATCTGATTAGCTGACTTGCGCCAATAGCCCCGATGGCGCCAATGGCTGCGGTGTTCTCTAAAAATCTTCTTCTACTTGTTTTTTTAGTTGGTTTCATATTGTTTGGTCTTTTGGAAATAAGTTAGATAAGTTACGAATTATTCATTAACAGAAGGTTTATTATATTCACAGACTACCCTGAAGCCCACATGGAAACAGTCGGAATACCACCAGACGCTTTTAGGAATTTGAGGATCAGTCTTCATCCAGGATTCTGATTTAGTGGAGTCCCTGAAAGCACACCGAACCTGATCTGCTTCATCCTTATAGGAACCACCCCTGATCACATGTTCTTCACCGCTTGCAGGTCCGGTAGGATTGGATAGGATACCATCCGGATACTGGGAGAAGGCATCAGCCGCATACCAGTCAGCGCAGAACTCAGCCACATTTCCCAGCATATTGACCAGTCCAAATGGATTTTCAAATATCTCCTCGGGATGAGCAGATCTGGCCATACTATTTTCATCATAGTTGATAAAGCTATTAATCCCGCTTGTATCAATACCGAAAAGTTTGTTCCTAATCCCTCTCTTCACATATCGCTTTGGATCGCCCTCAAAAAAATAGGGTGTGGAGGACCCTCCGCGTGCAGCATACTCCCATTCGGCTTCTGTTGGAAGCCTGTAAGTTTTTCCTGTGATTTCAGATAACCACTGACAATAGACTTCAGCTGCTTGATGAGTCATTGACATGGCAGGCATTTTCCCTTTCCCCCACCCCTGGTCTGGGGCTCCATAAGGAGGAGTGGGCCCCGATATGGCATCAACATCTCCCTTATCTACATTGAGGTAGGTATCTGTGGTTTTCCCCTGTGCACCAGTCTGCTTGAAGAAGGCCAGGTACTCATTCCAACTTACCTCGATTTTTGCCATAAAGAAGGGATCGACTTTTACCTCCCGTACCGGTCCTTCGTCAGCATTTCGGAAGGGTTCATTTTCAGGACTCCCCATCTGGAATGAGCCTCCGGGAATAGCCACCATTTCAAAACTGATGGCCGAACCCACAATATTTTCTGTAAAATCATTGAAGCCATTCATCCCTCCCGGTTCTGTGTAAATTTCGGTTTCAACCGTTTCAGTTATACCAAAACTGGTATTCTTTGCATGCAGCCTGTCCGGATCATAGTGCCCTACGGTAATGTGACAATTGATGCAATGCAGTTCACTAGCCTGCTGTTCATAGTAGAGATGTGCCTCACGCCCCTCTTCGGTTAATCCCAGAGGGTAATTGTTCTGGTGACAATGAATACAGGAGATTTCAAAGGCATGACCCTTGGCATAATCAATCTGTGATTTCTCTTCCCAGTTGAAGCTGGCAGAGTCTTTAAAGGTATTGGACCAAAGATCGCGAAGACCGGTCTTTGCCTTCTCTACCAGGTACCCTTCGCCATGTGGCGGAAGATGACAATCCACACAATGCACCTGTATACCCCGGGGATTGTCATAGTGGGTGGAGCGTTTCCAGCTTTGGGTCGAATGGGGATGAACATGGCATGAAGCACAATACTCATCGGTCGATGTTTTTACTACAGCTTTGTTTCCCAGGAAGATGATAAGGGAGGCAATAAATATTCCTGACAGGAAAATTAATCTGCCGGCTCTTTTTCTCTTTAGTCTCATAATCAGTGAGGTAAAGAAAGTGATTTTTGTCCTCAGATTCAAGAAAGATGTACTTGGAACACTTATTTAAATAGATTCTATGAACTGAGCTAAAAAGTGCTTAAAACAGGAGCAGCGCAGAAAGCAGGGTGGTGACAATCACCAGGATTCGATAGAACTTCTCTGGCAGAAGACGAACCAGCCAAATTCCAAGAAAAGCTCCTGCTGCTATGGCAGGAATTACAAGCACATCCAATAAAAATGAATTCAAGGTGATGGTTTTCCATGACCAGATATGCAAAGGAACTTTAGACAGGTTTACAATAAAGAAGAACCAGGCTCCCGTTCCGATGTAAATGTTCTTTGGCAAGCGCATGGATAAGAGATAAAGTGCCATCACCGGTCCGGCGGCATTCCCGATCATGGTTGAAAAACCACCAAGAAGCCCGAGTCCCCCTGCAAACCATCTTGACTTGGGAATTTTGATTTTATCGGCTCTGATATCTCGCCATATCAGGATGGCAATTCCGCCAATTATCAGCGCTGCAAGGAGCCTGCTAAAAGTCTGATCTGAAATTGATTTTCCTACCAGTGTTGCCAGGATAATGCCTGCAAAGGCCCAGGGGAGCAGGCGAAGAATATGTTTCCATTGTGCGTGTCGGTTGTACCAGGTGACTGCAAATATATCTGCAAAAATCAGAATGGGAAGCAGAAGTCCCACCGAGGGCCGCCCCCCGAAAGCATTGGCGAGCAGGGGCACCACCATCAGTCCTATCCCCGAAATGCCAGTCTTTGACATACCAATAAGCAGGCCACTGATACCCAGGAGTACCCATTGGAGATTGCTCAGGTCATATGATGAAATTAGGTCGGCCAGGGACTGCAAAGCTTATCTATACCTTGATGAAGATCTTTTTCCTGTATAAGATGAGCGCAGGTACAAAAATAATCAGCATATAGATGATTGCATAGAGCATGGAGGCAAAGCGGGGATCAAATCCTATGGAAGTCACTGTGCTCATAAACCAGTCATTGAGGGATGATCCACCAATTTTAAGTCCATAGAAAACTACAGTTAGCATACCTGCCAGCACATAGGAGGTAATGGCATTGGCACCATAGACCACTCCAAGGAAGGTCCACTTTTTATATCCCCACATATCAACTATCAGGATGCAGGTGGCCAGTCCCAGCGTACCCAGTCCCGATGTATAGAGCACATACGAGCTGGTCCAGATATTCTTATTGATAGGGAAAAACCAGTTCCAGAATCCACCTGCCAGAAACATGGAGAAGCCGGCGAAATAGAGCCAGACCAGTCGTTTGTTCTCATCCTTTACACTGAGGTAGAGCTTTCCTATCAGCATCCCGATTATTCCGGATACGATGGCCGGGAAGGTGCTGAGAATTCCTTCAGGATCCCAGGTCTCTTGCCACATGTATCCAGGAAGAATCAGAGTATCCAGGTGACAGGCCCAGTTCATGCCTGCAACGGACAGGTCTGGCTTCCCAATGCCCGGCATTGGGATATAAGCTACAATTATGTAGTAAAGGATCAATATAATGGCCCCGATCTTGATTTGTTGTTTCCAGTTGGTATTGAGGAAGAGCAAGGCACAGGCCAGGAACACAAAAGCAATTCGGGGAAGAACCCCTACCCACCTCATATTCCCGAAATCAAACTGGGGAAAAAGCCAGAGGAAGAGCCCAAGCAGGTAAATGGTTAGCGACCGGATCAGAATCTTTTTATATAGACCTTTTTTCGGAGCACCGGCATCCAGACGTTTGGAGTAGGCCAGTGCGATGGAAACTCCGATAATAAATAAGAAAAATGGAAAGATCAGGTCGGTGATGGTACAGCCATTCCAATCTGCATGAAGCAGGGGACGGTATACGCTATTCCAGCTGCCGGGATCGTTTACTATTACCATAGCAGCAATGGTAAATCCCCGGAGGGCATCAAGTGAGACAAGTCTTTTCGATTTGGCTGGGGCGGAGTCAGACATAGCAGATCTTATTGAAGGTTTTTGTAGTTTTGTTGTCGTACTAAACTACAAAGAAAAGCAGAATAAAAAATTACATCCCCATGAAAAAATCTCTCTTATTTCTTATTGCACCCATC
Organism: Bacteroidota bacterium; assembly: GCA_003648635.1. Lineage (GTDB taxonomy): Bacteria > Bacteroidota > Bacteroidia > Bacteroidales. Next base: position 27,272 of record QMPQ01000013.1, read on the forward strand.
TTTATCATATCATGCAAGCAGATGAATCAATCTAATACTAAAGATGACAGTGCTATTTCCCTGACCTGGAGTTTCCTGGGGAACAATGCTGTTGAGGGCAATTATAGTGCAGTATTTGTTCTGGAGAACCATGGCGAAACAGCTTTGACAGATAAGGGATGGACCATCTATTACAATCATGAGGGCTTGGGTGTTGTGGGTGAATCGGTGACCGGGAACGTAAGCCTTGAGCATATTAATGGGGGTCTAAAGAAGATGAGCCCACTGGAAGGATTCAACCTTGAACCAGGTGCTTCGATTGAAATTGCATATCGCAATCCCGGTTCACTGCTCGTGAAAACAGAAGCTCCCCAGCATCCCTATATGGTATATGGAGACCCTGAAGCAGGAGATGGTGAAACTGTGGCTAAGGTTGATTACAGCATCCTGCCATTTCCATCCCTGGAAAAATTCCATCACTCAGATATGGGAATTAGAGTACCCGATGCAGCATGGGTTTATGAGCAAAATAGCGGGACTTCGCTGATGGAGCCGAAAGAAACGGGTTTCATTCTTCCAAGCCCAGCGAGGGAGGAATACTTCAATGAGACCATAAACTTGAGTAAAGATGTAGTGATTTACTACCAGGAAGGATTGGATAAGGAGGCCAACTACTTATCCGCTTTGATGGAGCAGGTGAGTGGCTTTTCCCCGAAGGTTCAGGAAGGTGTGGTTCAAGCCCCCGGAATGATTAACCTGCGAGTTGATACTATGCACATTACTAATCCTGAAGCATACGAGCTTAGAATCAACGCAGAAGAGGGGATCCTAATTTCAGGAGGTGCTCAGGCAGGTGTTTTTTATGGAATCCAGACCTTATTGTCCCTAGTTCCAACCAAGGCCTGGGCCAAGCCGGATTCAAAGCTGGAGTTGAGATCCGCTTTTATTGTTGACCGGCCCGCCTTCGGCTACAGGGGATTTCACCTGGATATTGCCAGGAACTTCATTGAGCCCGCAGCTATCAAGAAATTGATTAAAGCAATGGCTTACTATAAACTGAACAAATTGCATTTGCATATGACTGATGATGAAGGATGGAGACTGGAGATTCCATCCCTGCCCGAATTAACGGATGTGGGTGCTCACAGAGGGCACTCGCTGAATGAGCGGGATCACTTGATTCCTGCCTATGGTTCGGGACCCGATCCCAGTACGGAAAGTAGTCATGGTAGCGGGTACCTCTCCCGTGAGACCTTTATTGAACTTCTGAAGTTTGCAGATGCACATCATGTGGAGGTGATTCCTGAAATCAACTTTCCTGGCCATGCCCGTGCTGCTATCTATGCCATGGAGTCGAGATATGACCGCTTGATGAAAGAAGGCAGACAGGAGGAAGCAGAAATGTACAGGCTTATCGATCCTGATGATACATCCATTTACAATTCCGCGCAGAATTTTAACGATAATGTCATCTGCGTTTGTACGGAAGGCCCTTACAGGCTCTTTGAAACTGTGGTTGATGAAGTAATCGCAATGTACGTTGAAGCGGGACTTACTCTGAAGATTCTTCATACTGGTGGAGACGAAGTCCCCCGAGGAGTTTGGGAAGACTCACCCCTTTGTCAGGCCTTTTTGAAAGAACATCCCGAAATTGGTAATTTTGAAAACTTACAGGCCTACTGTGGAAGCAGGTTCTTTGAGATTCTTGAAAAGAAAGAATTAGTTATGGCAGGATGGGAGGAAATTGTCATGAAAAAGGACGATGAGGGAAAGTGGATTCCCAACCCCGAGTTTGTTGGAAAGGATATGCTTCCCTATGTCTGGAACAGTATTTATGAGAACCTGGACCTGGGCAACAGGCTTGCCAATGCAGGTTTCCCTGTGATCCTATGCAATGTGAATAATTTTTATTTTGACCTGGCCTATACACATCATCCGGACGAACCAGGCCAATACTGGGGTGGTTTTGTAAATACACGTAGTTCCTTTGACTTTATTCCCTTTGATGTATTCAAAAGCACCTTTGCCGACAAATGGGGCAATCCTTATGATCCTCTTACAGATTTTGCAGGGATGAAGCGATTAAGTGTGCGTGCCTATAATCAGGTTCTTGGACTGCAGGCCGAGCTCTGGAGCGAAACGATTAAGGGGGGTACAATGGCCGAGTACTATTATCTGCCAAAACTGATCGGATTTGCGGAGCGTGCCTGGACGGGGCAGGCTTCATGGGGCTCAATCAGTGACCAGGAGAAGAGGGTGGCAGCCATGGATAAGGATTGGAACCGCTTTGCCAATATAGTAGGTCAACGCGAACTGCCAAGACTCGATTACCTCCATGGCGGATTCAACTACAGGCTTCCTCCTCCCGGGGCTATGATTAAAGAGGGCATGCTTCATGCGAACATTGATTTTCCCGGACTAGTCATTCGATATACCACCGATGGAACAGAACCAGGATCAAAATCACCACTCTATTCAGGTCCGGTTGAGGTAAGCGGAAAGGTCATGCTAAGGTCATTTGATACGCGTGGCCGGGGTAGCAGGATTTCTGTGGTGGAATAGAAGAAGCAATGAAAATACTAATACTCTGTACCGGGAACAGCTGCAGGAGCCAGATGGCCGAAGGTTTTTTGAGGTCATTTGATCCTGAGATAGAAGTATTTAGTGCCGGAACAGAACCCTCGAACCAGGTGCATCTCAAAGCTATTGAGGTGATGAAAGAGAAGGGCATTGATCTATCAGGCCATTATCCTAAAAAAGTCGACGAATTCCTGGATGATTCTTTCGATTATGTGATCACGGTATGTGGCCATGCAAAGGAAAACTGTCCGGTATTCCTGGGTGAGGTGAAGCAGCACCTGCATATCGGATTTGAGGATCCGGCCGAGGCTACCGGTACGGAAGAAGAAATCCTGGAAGAATTCAGACGAATCAGAGATGAAATCCGGGAGCGAATTCAGGCTTTTTTACAATCCCTTTGATTGCTTCAGGTGAATGTACTTTCTTAAGTCTGAAACCAGAATTTTGTTAAGCTCCTCTTCGTTGCCAGGGCTGGTTTCGGCAAAGACAAAACCAAAAACCGAATACTTTTCTACATCCATCTTCCGTATTAGCAGGGGCTTTTCAAAATCTTTTGCAAGAAGCTCATAATTGAAGTAATCGATCTCTTCCAAAGCGTAGCCAGAGTTGTTATTCAGGACAATGATGCTGAACTTAAGATTGCTTTTACCTTTAAATACCAGGTCCCAGTCCGGTTTTTCATTTTTAAGATAGAGATCATAGGGACTATATCCTGTGGCTATTCCCAGTAAATCGGCTGTAGTACACCATCCCCCGAATCTCAGCGGATTTATCTCTATAGGATTTATCCGGCCCTCTGCATCTACCCTTAATTCAACATGAGCAGGAAAATTTTTTATTCCTGCTTTTTGGCCAATTGAGTGAAGGAAGGCTTCAAAGCTGCTTTTGTATTGGAGAACTATATCCAGGGAGGTGGAATAGACCCTGTCGCTGGTATCGGCTCCCGATGAGAAAAGGTGATGGAGGATATTCAGAATTACCACTTCTCCCTCATTGTTGAAGTAGCAATCAATGGCAAACTCTTCACCTTCAATATATTCCTCCATGATGAAGATACTTGTATCCAGCACATTCCCGGGGAAGATTGATTCTAAGTTCTCGTAATTCAGCTCTTTCCTTGCAAGTTCCCAGTCAGCCTCGTTCTTTACCACATGAACCCCAATACTAAAAAAGCCAACCGAGGGCTTGATAACAAAGGGGTAGGGAAGCTCTTTTTCGTTGAGGGATGGAATATCCTGCAGTTTAACGCTTCTGAAGAAAAATCCGGGATATAATGAATGAATCAATTCCCGGAACCTGGTCTTGTCTTTGAATAGGCGCGCATGTTTCACAAAATCAGAGTCGCCCAGGTGATTGTCCAGCCAGGACAGGGCATTTTCGGAATTTGTATAAAGAGGAGCTCCGGGGTTCTCTCGTATAAACCTACAAGCCTCTTTTTCGGGTATCCAGGATATTTCTTCATCCTCAATCAAGGCCCTGGCATCTTCAGTTGAAACAACTTCGTAATTATTCTCCTTGATTGTTTGAATTAAAAAGTCAGAAGCAAAGGGTTTGTCGATTAAAATCATGGATGCAAAGAAAACTACTTTTTTTCGGATCGATGGTCCCTGTTGGATTTATGTGAATCATAATTCCAGGCACATTGCTTTTTTGGTTAGCTCCTGTAGCATCATACCTGCATGCGGCGCTTTGTCAACGAAGCCTATTGCATCATAGAGAATTTGGGCCTCAGTCTTACTAATTGAGGTTTGAAGCCAGAGTTCGTCGGCTTCATTTTCCATACATCTGCTTATACATCTCTCTATCAGTAAGGTATCTATCCCAAGGTTTCGGTAATTGGGATTGATATAGAGACTGGCAAATTCAAAGGCATTGTCATCCAATCTTTTTAAAGCAACATATCCAACTATCTGATCTTTGTACTTTGCATAGAAGAGAAATCCCCCTTCTATGAAGTGCGCTTCATCCGGATTTTGAAGTTCGATGCCATCTTCCTCCTTCAGCTGGCCATTAAGCTCTTCTGTTAACCAGGGCCCGGCCAACTCATGAAAGTGTTTATTCAGACTTGGTTTATAGTCAACCACAAGCACAGATTCCACTTCCTGTTGTGATACCATATGGTTGAGGGGATTCTCTTCAATCTGCTGATCAATCCGATTCAGTATATTCATAAAGTCCGGATGACCCGCCTGAAATACTTTTTTCAGCGCTGTTGAAAAGGAAATCCAGAGTGGCTTTAGTCGGTATATTAGTTTTTGACCTTTAAGAGAGAGGGAAACCAATTTTGAGCGCTTATCCTCTGGATTTTGTTCAATGGATACCAACTCTTCCTGTTCCAGCTCTCTCAATACATTCTTAACTGTAATATGGGAGAAATCAATTTGCTTGGCAATCTGCAAAACTGTCATGGGGGACTCAGAGAGTGCCAGTACATAGTATACCGGGAACCAGCTTGCCTTAAATTGAATCCCGGCTTCCTTATAGATTTTATCTCCATCCACATATAATTTCTCACTAATGCGTCTGAAGCGTGTAGCCCCAGCCAGATAACCCAATATTTCGAATGCACTTGCCATTATTGTATTTATATGAAAGGCCTTTCACAAAAATATGAAAGCCCTTTTATATATGCAAGTCCTTAATTAGAAAATATTTACACAGGTATATATTATGAAAATCAGCAACATAGAGTGTTTGTGCCGGATCAATCTAAGCTTGACGAGTACTTGTAGGGCCAGGGCCAACGCATTTAAATCCTTAGGATTTTTAGCAGGAACTTATCGTCCCAGGCTGCTACCAGCCGTTTGTTTTTGAGACTCATCTGTTTGGACTCTTCTTTTTTGAGCAGATTGAGTGCG
>QMPQ01000014.1 GCA_003648635.1 Bacteroidota bacterium
CCTGTATTCTTCCCTCCATGTTCCATAGAGGAATCCATATAAATCTTATGTCCATCCACTTCAGCTTCAAAAGCCAGGTCGCTAAGCCATTTAGTTGTGATTGTTTCCTTCATTGCCCTATTTTTTCAATGGTTATTTAATTATTTTTGATTTCTATAATTTATCGCAATGCATAACAATCCTTTTGATTTAAGCTGTGATTCCTGCACTATCCGGACGCATCCTCTATTTCGACACCTTGAAGAACAGGAGCTGCAGGAGATTATGCTCAACAAGATAACAGAAACTTACAAAAGAGGTTCTATCGTATACCAGGAAGGAAACCGCATGAAAGGTTTTTGTTGTGTCCAATCGGGTATAATAAAAATATACCAAACCGGATTTGATGGGAAAGAACAGATTATTCGATTCGCCAAACCCGGAGACATTATTGGCTATCGTTCCGTGGTAAGTAACGAACCTGCCTGCACAACCACAGAGGTGATCGAAGAAGCCATTCTGTGTCATATTCCCGCTGAAATACTTTTAAATCTTGTAAAGACCAATAGCAACTTTGCGGTTGAATTAATGAAATTAACCTGCAAAGAGCTTGGTGAGGCCAACTCCTATATTACCGATATTGCTCAAAAAACTGTAAAGGAAAGGCTGGCAGAAATCCTGATTCACCTGGATGATGAATTTGGAGAAGATTTACAGGGCGTTCTAAAAATATCACTAACGCGGGAAGAGCTTTCTAATATTGTTGGCACTGCAACAGAGTCTATTATCAGGTTACTTTCTGAATTCAAATCCTTGGGTTACATCGAAATAAACGGCCGAAAAATAAAAATCCTGGACAAGCCAGGATTGAAGTACATTGCCAATATATAGCCGTTTATATTACTCAACTAGTTTGCCGATAACAATATGGGCAATAAGACCCGCAATAATCAACACAAGGCTTAGCCCAAGAGTAGCATTGGTCTGGGATCCGGCCAAAACCACAATACCCAGAAGGATCACACCAATCAGAATAACTAGAAGTCCCGCATTCTTCAATAAAGTTCCTAACATAACTGCATCAGTTTCAATTCCCCACAAATATATACAAAATATCAAAATAAAAAGTTCTGATTATCTCTATATTTACCGAGGTGCTCATATGCAATTTTTGTAACCTCTCTTCCTCTGGGAGTTCGCTTGATGTAACCTTCCTTAATCAGGAAGGGCTCATATACTTCCTCAATGGTCCCCGCCTCTTCTCCCACGGCAGTAGCAATGGTAGTTAAACCTACCGGACCACCCTGAAACTTATCGATAATCGTGGTAAGAATTTTATTGTCCATTTCATCCAGCCCCGAGCGGTCTATATTTAAAGCATCCAGGCCATACCTGGTGATCTCCATATCAATAATACCTCTTCCTTTCACCTGTGCAAAATCCCGTATTCTTCTCAGCAGGGCATTGGCAATGCGGGGCGTTCCCCTGCTTCTGGAAGCAATTTCAACAGCAGCATCGCCCTCTATTTCAACCTTTAATATGGCCGATGATCTCTTTACAATACCGGTAAGTATATCTGCATCGTAGTACTCCAACAGAGAATTGATTCCAAACCTGGCCCGAAGAGGACCAGTTAACAAACCCGATCTGGTGGTGGCACCAATCAAGGTAAAAGGTTGTAGCGTGAGCTGTACCGATCGTGCTGCCGGCCCTTTATCAATCATGATGTCGATAAAGTAATCCTCCATGGCTGAATATAGATACTCCTCCACGATAGGAGAGAGCCGGTGGATCTCATCAATAAACAACACATCTCCTTCTTCCAATCCAGTAAGCAGTCCGGCCAGATCGCCGGGCTTATCAAGCACTGGACCAGATGTAATTTTTATACCCACCTCCATTTCATTGGCAATAATATGTGCCAGGGTGGTTTTCCCCAAACCTGGGGGTCCGTGTAGCAATACATGATCCAGGGCCTCATCCCGCAGCCGGGCAGCCTCCACAAAAATTTTCAAATTCGCTACAATCTTCTTCTGTCCATCAAAATCTGCAAATACGGCAGGCCGCAATTTTGCCTCTATCTCCAGGTCGGCGTCTGATAAATCCTTATCTCTGAATTCAAAATCTTCTTCCATAACTCCATTAACGAATTAACTTAATATCACTTTCCGGAAGCTTGATTTTAACTCCATTGATTCGCTGTTCTTCATTATTCTTGTAGGTAATGGTCATGACCAGGTTCCCCTCTTGATCATACTTTTTCCAGTTCTTTTCCCGGATACCCATTACATAATACTGCTCCTCTTTGAGCGTACCGTCGGGGTAGTAATACTTGTGCCTTTTATCGGGATTACCCTGTGAATAAGAGCCCTCGTATTTTACAGCCCCATTAGGATAATAATATTTCCAAATACCCTCACGCAGACCAATTACATAGCTTCCTGTTTCCTTATGATCTCCAACCATGTAAATCCATTCTCCTTCCTTCTCTCCACCAATATAATCTCCTTTGGTAAGAATATTTCCGCCAGGATCATACTCTACAAACATCCCATCTTCTCTTCCGTTGAAGTAACTTTCTTCTCTCCACTTGTTTCCGTTTGGATAGTACCAGTTCCATATCCCCATATACCTGTCTCTTTCGAATCTTCCCTTCTGTTCAATACCCCCTTTTTGGAAAAAGTAGGTCCAGGTACCCGACCGCTGATTATTTAGATAACTTCCCTTCGCCCGAGTCTCACCGCTGGTGTATAAATCTGTCCAGGAACCCTTTCTTCTTCCCTGTTCATCGATAATTCCCTCCGAAACCTTCTGGCCAAGTTCATTATAGAGATAGGCATTCTCAACCACTCCTGTTGTATCAAAGAAACGGTGAATTCCCACAGGTACTCCTTCTATATAGCCACCGGTAAAGATGAGTCTTCCCTTCTGGTCAAAGGTGCTTTTCATATCCAGCAGCTCTTTCATATCTTCATCGATCTCCTCCACAATTGTTCCACGTTCATAGCGCATGGCCATAAGTAAATCACCTTTACCATCAAATTCCCTGTAATAGCCATGAAGTTGATTATCCAGATAGTGCTCTTCCTTTTTTATCCTCCCATTTTCATAATAATCCCTGAAAGTCCCCTGCTTATTGCCCCCCTCGTCTGTTCTGTTTACACGCTCTCTGTCAGTGACATAGTTGTCTTTGTACTGAACAACAGTGATCAAAGTGCTATCCTTTGAAAACTCCCTTGATAATCCCTGCTTTTTTCCATCTTTATAGAACAGAATTAACTTCAATTCCCCTGTAGAATGATAGTAGAGTGAGGACCCTTCTTTTTTACCCATAACATATAACTCACTGGAAATCAGTGTAGGTTGTCCTGGATTTTGAGGATTATTGTAAATGTACTTATTTGAATACCCGTTTCTCTCTCCAATCTTATAAGAAATCTGCTCGGTTAGTTCTCCCGCCTGATTATAAAAGTTCCACAGGCTGTCAAGTAAAAAATTGGTGCGCTTCCCTTCCGATTTAATGACCCCGGTTACATAATAAGTTCGCCAGTAAGCGTCGGGTTTTCCATCCCGCATCATTCCCTCACTGGATACCTGATCATTGGGATAAAAAAACTCAACAAACCCATTTTCAGTTTCATCTCCCTGGCCAGATAACTGCATATGCCACAATCCCAGAAAAAGGATTGACAAAACATATTGAATATTACCTTTTAACATAAAGGCTGCTTATAATTTAAGACGATTTGATATATCGAGCATTCTAACAATTGATCCCCTCGCCCTATCCATCAAATCCTGTTCCAAAGTTATTTCAGGAAGCTCATACTTCAAAGTATTATAGATCTTTTTAAGCGATATCATTTTCATATACTTACAATCGTTGCATGCACAGGTCGAATCCTTGGGTGGCGCAGGGATAAAATTTTTATGCGGACTGGCCTTTCTCATCTGGTGAAGAATCCCTGATTCTGTTGCCACAATATACGACTTTCCACTATCCTTGATTGTATAATTCAACAGGGAGGTGGTAGATCCTATATGATCGGCCACTATCAGAATTTGCTTCTCGCACTCAGGATGTGCAATTATTTGAGTATCAGGATATTCCTTCTTTATGTCCAGGATCCTCTCAAGGCTGAACTCTTCGTGCACATGACAGGCTCCATCCCATATAAGCATATCTCTTCCCGTCATGCTTTGTATATAATTTCCAAGGTTCCGATCCGGTGCAAATATAATTTTTTCACCCTTGGGAAGACTCTCAACGATCTGAAGGGCATTGGTTGAGGTACAGATGATGTCGGTTAGTGCCTTTATTTCTGCTGTTGTATTCACATAAGAAATCACAGTATGTCCGGGATTACTCTTGATAAAAGCTTCAAAATCTTTCGGTGGACAGGAATCGGCAAGGGAGCAGCCAGCTTGAAGATCCGGAATCAGCACTTTCTTTTCCGGTGCAAGTATCTTGGCTGTTTCTGCCATAAAATGTACTCCGGCAAAGAGAATAATATCAGCTTCTGTAGCTGCAGCCTGTTGGGACAAGCCCAGGCTATCGCCCACAAAGTCAGCAATATCCTGAATTTCACCCTCTTGATAAAAATGAGCCAGGATTACTGCGTTCTTCTCTTCTCTCATTCGTTTGATCTCATCAACAATATTAAGAGACTTATCTACATCAAGGTCAATAAAACCTTTTTTACCCATTTTAGTTTTATTCACAATAGTCATCGTATATATTTATTAATATATTAAATTATAAATCTTAACTAATGATGATGATAGGCGGTTGATTCTGTTTTAAAAAAACAGAAAGTATCTTTGCATAATCCATTATTGAATGATTTAACACACTCTATTAACAACCGGGATATTTGTTAGGTTTTGAATACTGGCATGTTACAATAAAACTTAACAACTGTTAGCAACATGACAACTTAATAAAAACATCCCCGAAACAAAGATAATGACTGTTGACAATCTGTTTATCTTTCATGGTAAAGTTAGCTTAATTCATGGCTTCGGCTGGAGGAGGTATACAGAAGTGTGTTTTTTAAAATCAATGAACAACAAATCAACAGTTCAATTGTTAAAAAAGTAGCTTATGAATAAAACGCTGGCCATTGCTTCGGATCATGCCGGATACCATATGAAGCTTTCCATAATTACATACCTGGAAGAACAAGGATATGTAGTAGAGGATTTCGGAACAGATTCAAGTGATGCTGTTAACTACCCTGATTTTGGACACCCCCTGGCTGAAGCTATTGAATCGGGAAAATTTACGCTCGGCATATCCTTGTGCGGAACGGGAAATGGGATCAATATGGTTACAAACAAACACCAGAAGATTCGGGGCGCATTGTGTTGGAACAAAGAGATTTCCACTCTTGCCAGGAGCCATAACGATGCAAATATATGTTCTATTCCTGCCCGGTTTATTGACCTGGAAACGGCCAGGGATATTGTGGATGCATTTTTGGAAACGGATTATGAGGGGGGAAGGCATGATATACGGATTAGTCACATACCCCTTCAGAAATAAAAGATGATATCTAATACGAGTAAATACGCCATCAGGGCTCTTATCTATCTGGAGCTATTCTCTTCTCCCGAACAAAAGAAGGGTATTAAAATAATTGCAGGAGAACTGGATATTCCCTCACCTTTTCTTGGTAAAATATTACAGGTGCTTGTAAAACATAAAATGCTTGCTTCATCCAAAGGCCCACATGGCGGATTCTTTCTAAACAGGCCCGCCATCGATATTACTGTGATGGAAATCATTGAGTTCATGGACGGAAAGGACTCCTTTGATAGTTGTGCGATCAGAACCGGCTCTTGTGATCACAGGCACCCCTGTAGCATGCATAATAAGCTGGCCCCCTTAAGAGGCGAGATTAAAAGGGTTTTTAGTACAGAAACCATTGCCGACCTGGCGTCGGAATTCAGGGAAGGAAAAGAGCGAATCAGGATCTAAGAAAACGAAATAAGCCCCACCCACCAATAAGCCGCTTAGCCAGGTAAGCGGCCATAAGACCAAAAAAATTCGCCGCTAAATCGACCAATTCGGCTCCGCGGGATAAAACAACGGTGGCCTGCAAAACCTCGATAAGCGCACTGGCCAGCAAGATGGCAAGGAGAATTATAAGATGATTTCCAAGGCACTGACGCGCGCAACGGCTCTCCATCAGGGCCACAAAACCGAGTGATGCATACATCAACATATGGACAATCTTATCCACATGCGGGATATTCCAAAGGGAGGTAACAGGAAAACTACTTGCCGGCGCCAGGCTTAAAAGAGAAATAACAATAGCCAACAGAATAGAAAATTTATATTGGAACACGTACCTTAGCATATATAGAAGGCATTTTCAAGCCCGAACAAAGATGATAATTATTTTGTAATGAACGTAGATAAACTGCTTGCTTTCCTCCATGGAGAGCATATCAATACCTGGTTTGACCTGGGACTATTCCTTGATCGTTTTAAGGAAGAACAGGCCTATCCATCTATTCAGCGGGAAGGCAACTACGATGATTATAAAGAAGAATTAAGAACTGGCGGAGTGGCCTTCCTCTCCTTTCATTATATGGTAGACGGGGTGACCGTCGAGGTGGACAAGTATGCATCACTGATGAGACGTAATGTTCCCGGAATCCCGGTTCACTATATTGCAGGAACGATCAACACAAAAACTGCTCCGTTTATAAAAGCGGAGTATATACAAAAGGTAATTCCTGAACTGGCCGGGTTTAACGAGTGGAATCTTTACCACGATTTCTACTTTACCAGGCTGGAAAGGGGAGGTCCTGTATATAATGAGCTTATTGGAAAGCTATGGAGCCAGACTCTTGATATCGTTCAAAAGCTGGGTTCTTATATTGAGGAGCAGGGAATCAACCTGCTTTATATTATTAATGTTTGTTCCAATCCGGGAAATGTGGCCTATGCACTGGCCCTGGTATTGATATCTGAATTTCTTAAGATTCCGGTAATTAATAACAACCACGATTTTTACTGGGAGGGAGGTATGTGTACTCCCGAAAGGGAAAAATCTGGAAGCAGACCAGGGCCGAGGGATTTCTTCTTCACCAACTGTCACCTGGGAGAAGTGTTTTCGATTATAGAAATGTTATATCCATGGCAATCACGCTCATGGATCAATGTGAATATTAATACGGGACAATCCGAACACCTGGTTCGCGTAAATGGCCACAATCCCGCCAATGTAATGGATATAGGTACAGCGGTAGACACTTCTCATTATACAAAAAGCGACAAGCGTAAGAACATCAATACCTTTATTCAACTGGAAAATATCCTGTCGAGATACGGACAAGAGCTAAATAGTTATTCAGTTGAGGATGTGCTGGAAAAAGAACTGGTAGATGAGAAGAATCAGCTGCCGATTTTGATTGGTGAGGGCACTACACGGGTGGACCGTTTTATCAAGGAGAATATTATTCTTTTGCAGCCCACAAGAATTATCTCCAGGAAGAGAATAGAGACCTCTTTCAACCTCTTGTTAAAAATGTTTCAGGAGGAGGAAATGATAAGGAGATTCATTAAGACCTCCCACCTGAAAATAACCCTGATTATTACGGGTCCCATTGCATCAGGGCACTATGGCTATTATAAAAAGCTGGTGGAGCGCTTCAGGGATCTTTTGAGTGAGCTTGATCCCGAACTAAAAAAACGGGTATATCTGGCACTCTTGTTTGGAGGGCTGGACCGCGATGCTTTTAAAGAGAAATATAAGAACCCGGCAGGGATCGCAGAGCTATATAACATCTCCTCACTGGTGCTGCTGCCAAGTAAAACCGAAGGGCGCGGACTGCCCATAATTGAAGCGACGGCCTGCGGCACACCTATTTTTTGCAGGAGGTATGAACCCGAACAGGTTTATTCAGAGGTGATTGGAGAACACCTGGGAGAGCGGGACCGCTTGAAAGTATTGGAGTTTAAAGGGAAGAGAATTACAGACGGAATGGTGAAGCGGATTGCAGACCGGATCTTTTTCCCACACCGTTATACCGACGAAATCAGGCATAATCAGCGGGTTGTTTACAAGCGATACAGCCTGGATGCGCTCAATGAAAATCTTTATCAAATTCTGCAACGGCTCTACCAACAGTTAAAGGGAAGTGAAAAAACTCTTAGAATTGTCCGCGAAAGCCTGGATGATTACCGGGAGATGGTCGGTTTTTCCAATGAAAACCTCCATGCCCTGCTGGATACCAGGCACAGGCAATATCTTCCAGGGTATTCGAAGTTAGGTTTTATGTATATGCTGAAGTCGCTTATAGACCCAAGTTTTTTTAGAGTTGAGCAGCAACTGATACGTGGCAAGGCCTATCATTTTTGCCAATCCATTGTTTTTAACGATCCCGATTCGGGCCATGTACCAGAAAAGATTATAAACCGCTTCTTCAATGCGGTGGAAACCATGTTCGAATACAGGGATGGAATGCAAAGCATACAACACGATCATTCCATGTCCTATCGCCATCGCAATAGTTACCACTATCCTTACCAGGACTACACCTTCCAGGAGCTAACGGGACTGATCAACCTCCTTTATATTGGCATTGTTCAACCCACTCCGATAAATAAGGTAGACCTGAGCCCCCAGTTTTTCACGGACTGGAACCTGGCCCTGATGCAGCTGACCGGGAGCTCCTATCTTGCCATTGATAACAGGAGGAGATTAATTGAGCGGCTCAGGGAAAACCGGCCCATTGCCTATTTCCCGGGAGCCTATATTATGTATGAACTGGAATTCTTTGCCCTGCAGAGTATTCGTTCCAGAATGAAGCTCCCCCTGGAGGAGATAATCACCAGGGAGTTGCTGGAAAAGGAGGCTTCTAAACTGCAAGCCGTTTACATTTTTGCCCAGGAAAAAAATCTTGGAAAGCAGCTAAACAAGGATGAGATCACAGATTATATCATCCATGGCATATCGGAGGAGCTGAAGTTGCTCTACGAGTTCAAAGTGATTCAGATTATTCGCACAAAACAAGTGTGTGTGGGCATTCACTTTCCACAGCTGGGCAGCCAGGCCTTAAAGATGTTGAGAGAGATCAGAGATCAGAAAGGGTATATCCTGACCAATCGCAGTAATGCAGCTATGATGACGGATATGGTCGACATGGACCGCTTCCATATAGGAAAAGTCCCCAATGAATTTACGGCCCATATGATGGGAATTCCCATTTCCAGTGGCTATATACAATTTGTGCCGGCGGGGGTGAGAGCCACGCTTTCGTATCCAACTCCTGTTCAGACAGCCAAAGAATTCGATCGGGGGATGAAAAGCGATCTTTTTAAAAAGCTTGTAAAGAAACTCGGAGAAGAGGCGGTCTTTTCGGCCATCAAAGAGGACGCCGCACTTCATGGCAGCCCCTTAAAGCACGCACTCAACACATTGGCTAATAGAGAGATAAATCCAGGCCCGGTCCGTTTTAGTTTCCTGAGCGGTACCTATTCCGATGGCATGCCATACAATGGCGCCCTTGCCAGTCTCAATTTTAGAAAGGAAAGTTGGGATTTTATGGCTGTTTCAACACCCGACAGACCCAGAACCGTAGGGCAGTTTGTGAATGCTTTCAAGAGACAAAAGGGCATAAGGGCTCAGATCGCCTGGAATGGGGGTTACATACTAAATCCTGAACTGGTTGGAAAGCTGGGGCTCCCAGAAACCTACATAGGATCTCCGCTGGGACTGCTAATTTCGGGAGGAATAATGAGCTCAGCTCCTCTTTTTAATAAACCCGCACTACTTGTTTATAAAGATGGCAGTATTGATATTCAAAGGGTAAATTGCAGCAATGGGCTGAAATTAAGCTGGAAAGGACACGAAATCCTGTTTGATCAGCTTGCTTATAACAATGATGGTAAAAAGGGACTTCGATCTTACTACGATCTACTATACCCGAAAGATAAGATAGAGGGAGAAGGGAGAACCCTTATCCGCCTGTCTGGGAATGTGGTAAAAGAGGTCCTGTTTACCAGGAAAAATGAGCAGCTGCCGGTGGTGCCGGTTGGACTTACACTGGCCCTGGATCCGGAGGCTGTTCCGAAAGGATTATTGCCAGGCGAAGTAGTGGAGCTTATGGTACCCGGAATGGAAGAAGTGAAGCATGCTGTGGAGGCGGGACCGCTTCTACTGGAAGGAGGCAGATGCGAAATAGATATGGAGCTTGAAGGCTGGAAGCACATCAACTCAATTCGCACACAGGCTGCAAGGCTGGATTATACAGAGATGCGCGGACCCAAAATAGCTGTAGGAATTAATAAGAAAAACGAACTAGCCGTGTTGACTATCAATGGACGGATCAGGGAATCGGTGGGTGCCACCCATCGGGACATGGCAGAGATCCTTCAAATGCACGGAATGGACAAAGCCATGGGCTTTGATCCAGGAGGGAGCAGCACTCTTGTGGTTGGAAATACCACACTGAACATTTCTCCCTATAACAGTAGTTACGAAGAAGACGCATATGCCCTTCCCCCGGAGCCCAGAGCGGTTTCCAATGTCCTAA
This sequence comes from Bacteroidota bacterium, assembly GCA_003648635.1. Classification (GTDB taxonomy): domain Bacteria; phylum Bacteroidota; class Bacteroidia; order Bacteroidales. The sequence continues at coordinate 10,528 of QMPQ01000014.1, forward strand.
TCGGATTTATCGATGAGTAAAATATGCGCGGTATTTACATTCATATTCCATTCTGCCGGCAAGCGTGCAGATATTGCGATTTTTATTTTTCGGTAAGTCTGCGCTATCTGGACCCATTTGTGGATGCACTGCTTGAGGAGATCAGGCAGAAAGGAGAAAGCAGTACAGGCCACTCACTGGAAACCCTATACCTGGGCGGAGGTACCCCCTCGCTTTTGTCTGCCAGGCATCTGGAAAGAATTATTAATGCCCTATACAAGTACCATTCATTTCAGGAGTCTCCCGAATGGACCATCGAATGTAATCCGGACGATCTGAATGAACATACGGTAAAAAGCCTGGGTCTTTTGGGCTTTAACAGACTAAGTATCGGGATCCAATCCTTTCATGAAAGAGATCTGGAGATCATGCGAAGGTCTCATAATGCCGAGCAGGCTGAAGCGTCGGTCCTCCTGGCTTCTTCCGGGGGTTTTGAAAATATCACCATGGATCTGATCTATGGCATACCCGGCCAGTCTTTTGATGAATGGGAGGAGAATATTGAGAAAGCACTTTCACTTCCGGTTTCCCATCTTTCAGCCTACCACCTCACATTCGAACCAGGAACTGTTTTTGATCACTGGAGAAAAAACGGAAGATTGCACCCGGTACAGGAGGAGGAGAGTGTTGATCAATATAGAATACTGAGGGAGAAACTCCTCTCCGCTGGATTTGACCATTACGAGTTATCAAATTTTGCTCGAAATGGAATGAGTTCGAAACACAATTTGTTATACTGGTCAGGAGCTTCTTATATTGGCCTTGGTCCTTCGGCCCACTCTTATGACGGTGAGCGACGAAGCTGGAATACTTCCTCATTAAAAGGATATATTGGAGGAATTAATAATGGAGATAAGATTGATGAAACCGAGCAGCTGACAAGCAGGGAAAAATACCATGACTATCTGCTTACATCACTGAGAACAAGGCGGGGTGCCGATCCTGCATATATGGAAGAGGCCTTTGGCCTGGAATTTCGCGTACATTTTGAAAGTAGCGCACAAGCATTTCTTAAAAATGGCAGCATGTCTGCTGCAGGGGGAAGGCTGTTCATCGAACCAGGACAGTGGCTGATCACCGACCACATCCTCAGAGCTCTGTTTATGGATTAAGCTCCGGCTGTTGCCATGGCCAAAGCAATCAGTTCTTCCAGTTTTTCCCGAAGGGTATCGTAAGAAAAATATTTTTTGCCCAACTGGTAGTTATACTCTGCGATTTCTGTGGCCAGGGAGGGATTATAAATGATATCTGCCATCTCCTGGACAGCCCGATCGGTAAGCTCTCCGTTTTCGATCATTACGGTCCGGAACCCCTTGCTGCCGATGTCGGGAAGATAGACCGGTTCATAATTGTTTACGAAAATGGGCCGCCTGGCCAGCACCGCCTCTACAAAGGCATTGCCAAAGCCCTCATAAGTACTGAAATAGGTACAGGCCGTAGCCCTGGCATAAGCATCTGACAATGAGAACCGCACTTCCCCATTACCGCTGGAAAGACCTTTGTTATGAAACAGGTGGTAGGCAAAACTGACCTGTTCACCCACCTTTAGCTCATGTATCTGGTTTACAAGCTCATTGTAGTAGGCGCTCCCGGCATCATCTGCGTAGTTGCCGGTAATGATCAGTTTAATCTTTTTATCGTTTAGCTCATGTATGAGTCTAATTGCCGATTCAATTCCCTTGCGCCTGACAATCCGTGTGATCTGGAACAAAAATAAATCTGTATTACTGAAGCCCATATGTTCGGCCAGGTTCTCATTTTTTTGATTCTCGAAGCCAAAAGACTGATCGAAATCCATCACATTGGGAACATTGATTGCTTCACGTCCGAAACGATCTTTTAAAGTGTTGGCAGCATGGGTATTTATGACGGCATGTACTGAAGAGGGGGCCCGAAGAGGAAATACTTCCGAGATAAAATCATTTATCTCTTTGTGTGGTGACAGGTATCTGTCGCCACGCTCCCAGGCAAAATCGTGGTCATGTGTAATGGTGGGTATTCCGGTCTTATGTACCGCTTTGTTGATGGCCATTCCCATCTCCAGGTGGGATGGGAGGGCAGACGCGTTTTCAGAGATTAGCAGTTCAATTTTTCGCTCCTGTATCCAGTTCATGATCTTTTTATAGATCACTTTTGAGTAGAGATTCAGATGCTCAATCAGTTCTTCTGCATTGGTTTCTGGGTAGAAAAAAGCCTTTTTCTGACTCCAGAAGCTTTCCGGAGAAAAAAAAGACATTTCAGGAACCAGGGTTTCCGTATCCGGGTCCATGGGGCGCTCCTGGAACTGTCCGGAAAGGGTGCTTACCCGGTGTCCCATTGCCTTCAGAACCCCGATCCATTTCTCGGTTTCCAGGGCCACACCATCAACGCCACCAATCCGCCCAATAATTATACCGATGTTCATACCAGAACAGAAGGTTTATTTAAGTACAAATGATGACATTCCGATTAATTTCCCTTCCGAATAGAGCTCCACAGTGTGTTCTCCGGGGACTATCTCCCCGTCATTGGCCCAGAAAATAGAGACAGGAAGGTCTTCGTTTTCGTAATTGATAACTCGGGAAGCAGAAGCAGGAATTTGTTCTTCATTAAAATCAATGACCTCCAGTTCTGGTGAGCCCAGTACCACCAGGTCGGGTCTGATAATGCGAAGAAAGATCTTTTTCTCACCCATAAGGGCCACATTGTTGGCCCGGAGCACAAAATCAACCCTAACTTTTACGGCCGTTCTGATCCGGTCTGACTCTTTGTCGCGTTTGTTTAGCATGTGCATGTCGATCTGAGATGCCTGAAGCATGGTGGCAAGGTCCTTGATCTCTTCCAGCTGGGTTTTATCCTCTTCAAGTTGCTTCTTTTCGGTGCTCAGGCGCAACTCGGTGTTCCGCAGCTGTTTATTTTCGGCCAGTAATTCCTGGTTTTGCATATTCAGGGAATCGATCTGCACAATATAACTTCTCAAAACAGTACGCAAGGTCTCCATCTCTTTCCGGTACATACGAATCTTATATGCGTCGTCGGCCTGAATAGAGATAAGTTTTTCAATTTTCTCTTTCTGCTGTTGCATCTCCACCTGCAGTTCCAGGCTGTTTGTTTCAAGGGTGTCGTATCTGAAATAGATGTTACGCAATTCCCCTTCAAGGGAATCTTTTTCAACACGAAAAAATTCCGTTTTTTCAGCCAAATCTGTGGAAACCAGGTTCAGGTTTTTTCGCGTATCAAGCAGCATATATACGGCAACGGCCAGTACAACTACCAGCAGTCCCAAGACTCCGTACAAAGCATTTACATTGGTTTTCTTTTCAGTCGTCATATTGAAAGGATTTATTTTTAACAAATATACACATTACTTGGCAGGTAAGGAGCTTACTTCTTCAATGGTGATAATGTTATTGACAATGGCATAGACGGTTAGCCCGGAAACAGATTTTATTCTCAGCTTGCTGCTGATGTTTTTCCGGTGTGTCATAACCGTGTGAGCAGACAGGAAAAGCTTTTCTGCAATCTGCCGGTTCGTTAGTCCCATGGAGACCAGCCTGACGATGGTTGTTTCTCGTGGAGAAAGTCCCATAGAAGGGCTTCCCGGATCGCTTTGCTTGCGGCGGTCAAGCAGATTCCGGATTTTATAAACTATGGCCTCTTTATCCTCCATCAGGTGAATGGTGGTCTGTCCTTTATGTGGTGGCAAGCCTGTTGTAAGTGCATCTTTATGAGAACTCTGTAGAAGGATTGTTTTTTCAAGCAATTCGGGTTTCGATATGAAAAGCTCATGCGAACTTTCAAATACAGACTGGCTCATGATAATATAATCTACCGGGTGACTCTGCAAGTGGGTCAGAAATGGATCGCCTGAGCCAAACTCCTTCAGCACCCTGATACCCTGAATACGGTTTAGCATGGAGACCAGCCCCTTTCTTACGAGGTAGGAGTCAATAATCAGTATGAAATCCCAAATTCTCATGCAAGAGACCCGCTGTTTAGTAATTCTCTTTCCAACTCGGCAACCCGGGGAATCAGGACCTTATCTTCCATATCGGCGTGATCCACCAGGTCTTTCATCAGAATGGACAGGTCGTTCAAAACCTGGTGGCACAACTGTAGATCATCAAAAGGAGGAAGGTATTTGATGATGAGTTCAGAAAGATGCTCGAGACTGATTTCCAAACGGTCGTGTTCTTGTTCAAATTCGCTGATGGAGTAGCTTCGAAGTTTTTGAATAAATTTAGGATCAGGCTTTTTCAGGGAGGATTGCCTCTCTAATTCAAGCACATAAGGAAGAATATGCTCTTCCTCCTGTGAGATATGGGTCATAAAATCTTTCTTGTAGTCATTGAAGAAATTGATGACCAGATGGACCTCCTTTTCTGATAGTTTGGAGCGTTCCATCAGCCGGTGTATTTTCTCCTCTACCATGGGCAGGGCAATATCTGTATAGTAGTTATGGGTGGATTTGATATAGTTTACCATGGTACCCAGGGAGAAGAGCGAAAGTCCTTCTGAGGGGACATACAATTCATCCAGGTAAGCGTTGGCAATTTCAAGGAAAAAATCTGTGTTGACCCCATGGGCACGACATACCTCGTCCACGCTCTTTTCTCCAAAACCGGATTTAAGGTTGAATCGGGGCAGAAGGGGCAGAAGCTGAAGATTCTCAAGCACCACCCTGTACATGGGTCTTTCCCGGCTTATCATTTTTTTAAATTTTGATTATGAATTTCCGTTTCAGTAATGCCATATTTCTCATCTTCTTCCAGGTTTCCAAGGGGCTCCACATGAACCATAACATCGTATATGTTTCGAAGGTTCGCTTTAATGCTGTTCTCCACATTTTTGGCGATATCATGTGCGTCTTTAACACTTAGGTCAGGATCGACCTCAATGTCGAGGTTGATCATATAGTAATGTCCAATTTTCCGTGCTCTGACCCGGTGGGGATTATGGGCGCCCTTTACGGAATGAACCGATTGGAACAGCTTGTCGTATACCTCGGTATTGTCGATTCCATCCATCAGGTCAATATTGGATTTCATAAAGATTTTAAATCCTGTATACATAATGAACAGACTGATCAGAAGAGCGATAAGCCGGTCGATAAGGGGCTCTTTCAGGACCACTGTAAAAATCAGACTGGCCAGTACGCTTAGGGACAGAAGGATATCATTACGCATGTTTCTGGCATTGGCAATCAACATGGTACTCTCCACCTTTTTACCTGTGCGTGAGAGCAAACGGGTCAGGAAGAATTTCCCCAGGATCGAAATCAGCGTAACCCAGATAGCAAGTCTGCCCGGAGTCTCCATGGATGCCCCTATCACAAGGACCCGTATGGTGGAGTAGCCCAGCTGGGCTCCCGCAAAGAAAATCATAAAAGAGAGCACCTTGGTGGCAACGGTATCGGCTTTTTTATAACCGTAGGGGAATTTGATATTGGGAGGTCTGGCAATGATTCTGGCCGCCACCAGGACAACCATCGACGAGACAATATCTGATACGGAGTCTATTCCATCTGCGATCACCGCAAAGCTTCCGGATATAAATCCGGCTCCCAGTTTAAGAAAGGCAAGCAGGGCATTACCTGCAATGGCCCACCAGGACGCGCGAATAATCTTTTGTTCCCTTGTCATCTACCTTGTTTTTGTATGGATAAGGCTGTTGGCATGGTTCGTATTATACTCAAATTGAAGGGTGATGTGTACAATCTTGAATTCCCGGCGAAGAGACCTCTCAATTTTTTCTTGTATCATCTTTACCTGACTAAGTTTCAGATCGCTCTGCAATTCTAAATGAGCCTCCAGGTGTACTTCCTGATCAGTGAGCATCCAGGCATGGATGTGGTGGATGTTTAAGACCTCCGGCTCCTGTTCAACCCTGAGTTTAATCTGGGAAAGATCAAGATGATCCGGGGCCGATTGCATAAGGATGTTGACGGAATTTTTCAGGATAACAAATCCGGAACGGATAATATATATGGAGATGAGGACAGTAATGATGGGGTCGATCCAGTAGATTTTAAATATTTGAATCATCGCACCGCCAATGATAACCACCACAGAAGAGAGGCTGTCTCCAATCAGGTGCATATATGCAGCCTTCACATTGATACTTTTACCCGCATCTTTTCTAAGGATGAGTACCGCATAGAGGTTGGCCAGCAAGCCGATCATTCCCACCACGAGCATGATCATGGAGTTAATGGGAGCCGGGTTTTGCCATCTGTGCCAGGCCTCTTTCATCAGGAAGACACTTATCACAATCAGGATCACCGCATTGGTCAGAGCAGCCAGGATCTCCATCCGCTTATAACCGAAGGTCTTTTTGTGATTGGCCTCGCGCCTGCCAATAATGGTAGCCAGGTAAGCGATGAAGGTGGCAAAGGTATCACTGAGATTATGGAGGGCGTCGGAAAGTAGGGCCAGGCTGCCCGACAGGAGGCCTCCCGCAATTTCCACAACAGTTATCACCAGGTTTAGAAAGGTTGCCGCCAGCAGATTATTTTCGTTCACTGCGTGGTGCTGATGGGAGTTCCTCCGCCTGACTCTTTTCTTTTCTGACATTTAAATAAACAGTAAGAGGCTAAGTGCCATAACAGCCATCCCGGCTAAAAAGCCATAAACGGAGTGGTGGTGCAAACCATACTCCCTGGCTGTAGGCAGCAGTTCATCGATGGAGATAAAGACCATGATCCCGGCTACTGCGGCAAAGATAAATCCAAAGAGATTGTCATTCATAAAGGGCATAAGGATCCACCAGGCGAGCAGGGCGCCAATAGGTTCAGCCAGTCCCGAAAGGAAAGAAAGAAAGAAGCCCTTTTTTTTACTTCCTGTACCGTAGGAAATAGGAACTGAAACTGCGATACCTTCCGGAATATTGTGAATGGCAATGGCCACAGCGATGGGGATGGCCAGGGTGGGATCGGAGAGGCCAGCCATAAACGTGGCTATCCCTTCCGGGAAGTTGTGTATGCCTATGGCCAAAGCTGTAAACATACCCATACGCACCAGTTTAGGATCCCTGTTATTGTTTTTAGCCATGTCCTCTATCCTTTTGATCTCATGCGGGTTTTCCTGAGAGGGAATCAACTTATCGATCAGGGCGATAATCAGAATGCCGGCAAAAAAAGCGAGCACAGCATACCAGGCGGCCAGTTTTTCTCCATAGGCTGGTATAAGCGATATTCGTGCTTTTTGAAGAATCTCAACAAAGGACACATAGACCATTACTCCTGCTGAAAATCCAAGACTAACAGAAAGGAAACGGGTGTTTGTACTTTTAGTGAAAAAGGCCAGTGCGCTGCCAATTCCGGTTGATAAACCGGCAAAACAAGTAAGTCCAAACGCAAACCAGAAATTTCCTGTCTCCATAAGGAAAGAGTTTAGCTGGCCTTTCTACCTTTCTTAGGGGCTTTGGGAATGGGCTCCTGTGAAAAGTAATGGGGTCGCTTAGCGGTCCAGACAATCATGATTACCCCTGCAAGAATAAATGGAAGACTGAGCAGTTGTCCCATATTAAACTGCATCCCGGCTTCGAAAGCCACCTGGTCGTTTTTCACATATTCAATAAAGAAACGAGCAGCAAAAAGCAGGATCATAAAGACGCCGAAGATAAAGCCATCCCGCACCTTCATATGCCTTTTACGGTAAAAGATAAAGAGCACTGTAAAAATCATGAGATAACTAAGCGCTTCGTAGAGCTGCGTGGGGTGCCGGGCCACTGTGGGAAGAATTTCCCCGGTATTGGAGTCATACAGCCTGTCCCTTACAAACTCAAAGCCCCAGGGAAGATCGGTTGGAAGACCGTAAATTTCTGAATTAAAAAGATTTCCAAATCTGATAAACGCTCCGCCCAGGGCCACCACAATCACAATGCGATCGATCATCCAGAGGAAGGAGAGTTTGTGTTTTCGGACGTATAACCAAAGCGAAAGCAGGATGCCGATGGCAGCCCCGTGACTGGCCAGTCCGCCCTTCCAGATTTTCAGGATTTCCAGCGGATTTTCCAGAAAGTAGTCCGGTTCATAAAAGAAACAATGACCAAGCCTGGCCCCAATTACGGTACCAACAGCAATGTAAATCAAAAGTTGATCCATCATTTCTGAAGTAAGCCTTTCGGTAGCCAGGAAGCGTGTAAAAACGATATAACCGGAGAGGAAGGCTGAAGCAAACATCAAGCCGTACCAACGGATGCTCAGTTGTCCAATACTGAATATTTCGGGGTCCACATTCCAGGTAATGACATCAATTATCATAAGAGCCGAGTTTATAATTAATGCTACAAATATAATAAGATTCCGGGGGTTTCCCCTGAAGCTTATATCTTTGTATGTTTGCATTAAAATGAAGGAACGTGTCTGTTAAATACATTTACTATCTCCCGCTTATACTCTTTTGCTGGAGCTGTGCTCAACAGGGAAGCCCCTCAGGTGGGGCGCGCGATGAAGATCCACCTGTGGTGCTTGAAAGCGACCCCCCCAACTATTCCACACGATTTGAGGCAAAAAGGATCGAGGTAACTTTTGATGAATACATTGTCCTGGATAATGTGAACCAGCAACTGATTGTTTCTCCTCCAATGGAAGAGCAACCGGAGGTCAAATTGAAAAAGAAGACCATGATTATTGAGTACACAGACACTCTAAAATCAAACACCACCTATACCTTTAATTTTGGGAATGCGATTAAGGACCTTCACGAAGGAAACAAGCTTCAAAACTTTGAATATGTCTTTTCCACAGGCGATATACTGGATTCCATGTCGGTTAGGGGAAGCCTGAAATATGCTGAAAATCTTGAAGTGCCCGATGAGGCTATCTCCATCATGCTCTACACGGATCTCAGGGACTCGGTGCCCTTACTAGATATACCACTTTATGTTGGTCGTTCAAATGATAGCGGGGTTTTTAGTGTGAATAACCTTCGTCCCGATATGTATAAGGTATTTGCCCTGAAAGACGGGAACAATAACTTACTGTTTGATTTGCCAACAGAAGAAATTGCCTTCCTGGATACCAGTTTGATTGTTAATGCAGATCTTACACGGCAGTTGCTGGGAGATTCGATAGTTTCTCTTAGCATACCCGATACCACAGGAGCAGATTCCTCAGCTTTTGCGTCGGACTCAATTGCCGAACTCGGCCCGGATCTGAACGCCATATACATCGATCTGATGCTATTTACCGAAGCTTCAGACATTCAGTATATGACTGACTATATAAGAGAAGACCGGCGAAAATTAGAACTTGTATTTGCGCTTCCGCTTAGCGATACTTTTTCTATCAGATCTCTTCAAGCTGCTGATGAAAGTGCGCCCCGGTTCCTGGAACACTTTGGAATGAACCGGGATAGCCTGACACTCTGGATACAGGATTCGGCACACTACAAAAAAGACACTCTTCAAATGGTACTGGGCTATACTGTTAAGGATACCACTGAACAATTTGTGGTCAGGCGAGACACCATATCGTTTACCTACCGGGAGAAACAGAGCAAAAACAAAAGGGAACAAGTGCCTCAGAAGGAGGAGGAAAAGCTGGAGATCCATACGCTTAGGAACAACGGGAACCAGGATCTGAACCGCGACCTGCCTATGCGACTTGATTTTCCCATGGGAAAGCTGAATGATACACTATTCTCCCTCTTCCATATTCCCGATTCAGTGGAACTTCCGATTCCTTTTGTATTGAAGGCCGACACTCTGAATCCTTACAGGGCCACCCTGAGTGCTTCCTGGGAGTCTGCATCTGCCTACCGGATGTTGGCACTCCCCGGTGCCCTTAAAAGCATCTATCCCATGGAACATGACACCATAGACATAAGCTTTAAAACCCGCGATTTGGAGTATTACGGACAAATCCTTCTTTCGCTGGCAAATGTAAATAACCAGGTCCTGGTACAGCTATTTAGTGGCAAGACCCTTATTGAAGAAAGGATAGTAAAAACCGATGGACAATATTCTTTTCCTTTCCTGTCCCCAAAAGACTATAGTTTCAAGTTTATTCACGATCTCAATGAAAATGAAAAATGGGATACCGGCGAATATTTAACGAAGGTGCAACCCGAACCCCTGGAACTACTACCCGTGGAGATTGAGGTCAGGTCCAACTGGGATCATGAAGTTTCCATGACTCTGGAGAAATAGGAAAGTCAATTCCCGGTCTTCTTATCCAGGCGCTTCCAGATCAGCGCAGCAGCCCCCAGAACAGCTATATTTTTTTTCAAAAGAGCGGAAGGAACGATATCAATTTTATTCTGATAAATGGGCAAAAGATGCTCTTCCATGCTTTTTTTAGCTGGATCGATGATCCACTTTCCGGCCTTGGCAAGGCCACCGAAAAGAAAAATACGAGCCGGACTGATATGGGCCACTGTGTCGGCCAGGGCGCGACCCAGCAGGTAGCCAGTTCTTTCAAAAGCTTTGATGGCTATAGGATCACCGTCTTCGGCCAGGGCGGTAATCATTTTAGGTTTTAATTTGGAGAAGGGTATTTTTCGAAAGTCACTCTCAATGTTCTCTTCCGCCATCATTTCGTAAACAGTTCGTTTGATGCCAGTTGCCGACACATACGCTTCAAGACAACCCCTTTTACCGCACCCACACTGTCTGCCGTGATCATAAACAAGTACATGCCCAAGCTCTCCGGCAAATCCATCATGTCCGTAGATAATATCACCGTTCACCACAAGACCGCTTCCCAGACCGGTACCCAGGGTGATCATCACAAAATTCTTCATATCCCCAGCACCTCCAAAAAGCATCTCGCCCAGGGCAGCCGCATTGGCATCATTGGTAACCAGGATGGGAAGGTGAAACTGATTTTCCATCAGTTTTACAAATTCAATTCTTCCCTTCCAGGCCAGGTTGGGAGCGTTCTCAATAGTCCCTTCATAATAGTTGCCATTGGGAGCGCCCACACCGATACCAAGCAGCAGAAAGGATGTTTCGATCTGCTCCAGGCTCTGCATAACATGTGAATGGAGAGCATGGATGAATTCTTCAATGGTAGCATAGCCGCGAGTGCTGATCTCATCTTCGAAATGGATAGATCCCTCACGATCCACCAGTCCGATTTTTGTATATGTACCTCCAATATCTATTCCGAGAACAACTTCCAGCGCCATATGAATTGAGTCTATTGATTATACCTCGCAAAATTAATAATTCTCATCTGATTTGGTTAAATTAGCAGAGATATCTAAAAGAGAAGCCATGACCAATTTCATAGTACCCATTGATTTCTCAGTGGATTCATTAAAGGGTATTGAATGGGCCCTTTTGTTTTCACAGAAGAAAAAGATCAACATCCAAATGGTCTATGTGTTGACCAACAGTTCCAATTTTCAGTCCAGCGTGGTAGAACTGGAACACAAATATGCAGAGGCCCATTTTAAAAAGCTGGTTAAGAAATTTAGTCCTTCGCTGGGAAATCAGTCTAAACTCGGCTTTGTCATAAAAAAAGGGAAAGTATACAGAGAGCTTGTGAACCAGGTAAATTCCTTTGAGAATGCCGTGATTTCTGCTTCGACTCATGGCGCCTCGGGTTTTGAAGAGCTCTTTATCGGGAGCAATGCCCTGAAAATTATGGCCGCCACCGAACAACCGGTATTTACCCTGCGAACCAGTATTCCGGACCAGGTTAAAAAAATTGTTGTGCCCATTAAGTTGCATCTCGACACTCGTCAAAAGGCCCCGTTTGCGGCGGACGTGGCCGAGTTGTTTGGCGCGGAGCTACATGTAATATCCATTTCTATACGGAATAACAAACGGGATTTAGCAAGGCTGGATTCCTATTCAAAGCAGGTAATCAACTATTTTAAGAAGAGGAAGTTGCAGACCGTTGACAAAACACTGGTGGGTGAGAGTCTGCCAGGCTTAACCTGTAATTATGCAGAAGCGGTTGACGCAGATCTGATTACCATTATGTCCAGCGAAATTGATAAATGGAACGTTTTTCTCGGCTCTTATGCCCAGCAAATGGTCAAAACAACTACGGTGCCTCTGCTGAGCATCACACCAAGAGAAAAACAAATTCCTGCGGGATTCAGCATTTTAGGAGGATAGATAATAGGCAAGCACAGAGAACATACGGACGAGAGCACTGATTCACAGTTAAAGGCACTGTTGGAATCTTTGCCTTTTGCTACCTGGTTTAAGGATGAAAATGGAAAATTCATTCAGGTGAATGAAATATTTTTGGCCACCCTGGGTAAAGAGCTTTCTCAGGTCATTGGCAAGGGAGACAGAGAAGTCTTTGACCAGGAGGAAGCCAGACAGATCGAGGAGGGGGAGCGTGAAGTTCATAATTCCGTGAAAATCAGCGAACTAACTTATTCCAAACAAAAAAGGATTATTAAATCTGTTCATTTCCCGGTAAGAGATGAACTAGGGGAGATTACGGGTACCGGAGGGTACCGGGAAGATGTCACCAATCTTACAGGTTCTCTGCAGGCCCTTCACCGGGAGAGAGAGACACTGGAAGTCCTCCTGGAGACTATGCCCTTTTGTATATTTTTTACAGACAGGCATTACCGCTATATCCGGGTGAACCGGATGATGGCAAAACTGTTGAGAGTCTCCGAATCCGGGGAGGCTGCCGGCAAAACCAATAAGGTATTTTTTACCAAGCGGGTGGCCCGGAAAATGATGGAAGAGGATCGCGCCATTCTCGAAACAGGAAACCCCATAGTCAACAAGATTCTTTATTTCGAGGATGAAGGAGTGGAGGGATTCTGGATGGAGAAGAATAAAATACCCATCAGGGATGAACGCGGCGTGATTACCATGATCATGGGAATCTTTAAGGATGTTTCAGACCTGATGCGAATTGAAAATGAGTTGAAGGAAGCCAGGGACAGGGCGGAAGAGTCGGACCGCCTCAAAACCTCATTTTTAGCCAACATGTCACATGAAATAAGGACTCCTATGAATGGCATTATTGGCTTTGCCAACCTGCTAAGGGATCCGAAACTGTCCGAAGATAAAAAAGACCTCTTCCTGAAACATATTGATCACTCCTCCAATCAACTGTTGAACATCATTGATGATATTATTGATATATCAAAGATTGAATCCGGACAGCTTAAAATTTCCAACAAACCGGTACGAATCAATAGCATCCTGGATGAGATTTATTCCTTATTTTTTCATCGCATCAGGGGGGATGCTCCCGGAGAGAAGCTGGTGGATTTCAACTTGAGGAAGGGGAATGAATCCAACGATTTCACAATTGTTACGGATGATTTCAGGTTGAGCCAGATTTTCAACAACCTGATTGGTAATGCCATCAAGTTTACCAAGGAGGGACACATTACCTTTGGTTATAACTTGAAGGATAATCGTCATGTGGAGTTCTTTGTAAGCGATAGTGGAATTGGAATACCCAATAACAAGATCCGTCTTATTTTTGACAGGTTTGGACAGGTAAACCAGGAACGCTCGCTACAAGCCTCGGGGACCGGTCTAGGATTGCCCATATCCAAGAGTCTGGTAGATTTGATGGGAGGAGAGATGTGGGTAGAATCGGAAATGGGAAAAGGAACCACATTCTATTTTACGCTACCGCTGGTGGTTGAAGAACCTGTGGAAGAGTCCAGAGTTCTGATATCCAATAAAACGTATAATTGGAGTAACAAGCATATCCTGGTGGCGGAGGATGAGGAATTAAACTGGCTCTTTGTCAGAGAGATGCTACGGCAATCCGGAGCCACGATCCATAGAGCGAGGAATGGACGTGAGGTAGTAAGCCTGACCAAGAAGCTTGTTCCTGATGCCATTTTGATGGATATTAAGATGCCCGAATTGAGCGGCATTGATGCGGCCAGGCTTATCAGGAAATTTAATTCTTCGGTTCCCATAATCGCACAGACAGCATATGTGATGGCAGAGGAAAAGGAGGAGAGCCTCCGGGCCGGATGCAATCATTTTGTTACCAAACCGCTGGACCGAACTACTATTATGGAACTTATTGACAGCTATTTCAAATGAAAAAGGCAGTCATCATAGTAGCTGCAGGATCGGGCAGTCGAATGGGAGGGGAGCTACCAAAACAGTACCTTCCACTCCTGGGGAAACCATTGATTATTCATACCCTGGAAAGATTTCAACACTTTGATCCGAAAATGAAGCTTGTGGTGGTACTGGCCTCCGCACACAGAGAGCTGTGGGAACAGTTGGCCGATACCTATGAGATAGCCAGGGGACTTACGCTTGCCCAGGGAGGAGCAAACCGTTATGATTCTGTTAAGAATGGATTGACCCATGTGGATCAAGAATCCCTGACGGGAATTCACGATGCCGTAAGACCACTAGTAAGTCAGGATACCCTGGCTCGTTGTTACGAGGCAGCTCTTCGTAAAGGAAGCGCGATTCCGGTTATCGACATGGACGAATCAGTCAGGATGCTGGATGCTAATGGAGGGTCTGTTTACGTGGATCGCTCCAGTTTGAAGCGGGTGCAAACCCCGCAGGTATTCAGATCAGACCGGATCATACAGGCATATCAACAGCCATACCTTAACGCTTTTACCGATGATGCTTCCGTTTATGAGAAAGCTTTCGGTGCGCCTGCACTGGTGGAAGGCAACCGGGAAAACATTAAGATAACCACCCCCACCGACATGCAGCTGGCTCAGCTGCTTATTGATTCTGTTGAGTAATTTTACCTCCCATACTGTTTTTAAACGCCGTATGATCCGGCATGCCCAGATAACCCACAAATGCTGTACTTTTTGAGTTGACATTCAAATACATTGAACTATTTACCTTCACCTGGGCACTCGTGGAAGCTTTTACCCAGGTACTTTTGGCTTCCAGTTCATAGCCCAGGAAATTTCCGGCGGTGTTGGCGTGGATCAGCTGACTTCGAGTAGATCCATGAAGGATGATATCGCCTCCCTGGGTCACGCGCGCACTCAATGAGTCGGTGTCAATAGCAAATTCGGCTTTTCCCCCCGAATCCGCCCTAAGAGAAAGGACAGGGGTACTCAGGGTATCGGCCGATTGAACCACCGCTCCCCGGGTGATCTCAAGGTCTGAAGGGCCTGTATGGTACAATTTAACCCGGATTGCTGGTGCCTTTTTTAATTCAGTCGGGATTTTCAGAGTTAGCATGCCATCACTCCATTCAATGTTCAGCTGCTCTGGCACAGTATCTCCCTCGAACTGAAGCAGTATACTATCTGAAACTACAAATTGCAGGTGTATATTTCCGCTTACTTTAACTTTTTCGAATGGGATATCAGTTGGGAGTATATAAGTCTGAGCGCTAAGGAAATTTGGAATAAACCATAGAATAGATAAAATGATTATTGCTCTCATAAGTGGCGTTTTAACTACAAAAGTACGTTTAAATAATTTATTACCTTGCACTCCTTGAGCATGATGTAAATGGCAAAGACAATAAAAATGTTGGTGGTTTGTTTTCTGCTGTGTCATGTAACAGAAGCAGTATCGCAGGATTCCCTGGTGATCACCGACGATATACTGCATATTCACGACATACTGATCAGTGGTAACAAGGTAACCCATGAATCTGTGATACTAAGAGAATTGATTTTTTCTCCCGGGGATACCGTGTTTAAAATGCAGTTAATACCCGCACTGCAAAGGAGCAAGGAAAACCTGCTGAACCTAGCCATTTTCAATTTTGTTTTTCTTAATGTTAAGCACCTGGGAGATAACCAGATCGATGTGACTGTTGAAGTTACAGAGCGGTGGTACATCTGGCCGGTCCCGATCCTGGAGTATGCCGACAGGAATTTTAATAGCTTTCTTGAAAGCAGAGACTGGAGTAAGATAAACTACGGAGCCTGGTTGAAATGGAATAATTTCCGGGGAAGGAACGAACTGCTCACGGGAAAAATCAAACTGGGATATTTAAAGGAGTATGCGCTGGCCTACACGAAACCCAATCTTGGTAAAAAGCTAAACCATGGAATCTCGACCGGTTTCAGTGCCAATCAGCAAGACGAAGTATATATTGAAACGGTCAACAACAAACCGCTTGAATACCAACCCCCGGACCTTCCGGCACAGACCAGGTTCAATGCTTATGCCAGTTACAGGTATCGTAGAAAATATTATACTTCACATGCTCTCAGGTTTGATTACTATGATTACCATGTCTCTGATTCTGTAGCTGCCGTCAACAGTAATTATTTGGGTAACGGCGCTACCAGCCAAAACTATTTCGTTTTAACCTACCAATTTAATTATGATGTCCGGGACTCCAAGGTGTATCCCCTGGAAGGATATAGTGTCAAGTTTAAAGCCGAACAGGTTGGCCTGGGCATTACGGATTTTGAATTTCCGAGCTTTCGTTTGACCGGCATCCTGATGTATCATCAGAAAATTGTGAACCGGCTCTACTTTTATAATACTACAAAGGCGAAATATTCTACTGAGAAGACAATGCCCCATATACTGAACAAAGCTCTGGGTTATAATGAGAACCTGCGGGCTTATGAACCTTATGTGATGGATGGATCAGATTATGTGATCACCTTGTACAATTTGAAGATCCAGGTGATTAAGCCTAACAGCTATACAATCCCTTTCATAAAGATGGAACAGTTTAACAAGATACATTATGCTTTATATGTCAATTTGTTTGCTGATTTTGCTTATGTAAACAATCATTTCCCCAACCCGACCAATACTATGGTCAATACCTGGCAGTTTTCAGCCGGGGGCGGAATTGACCTGATAACCTATTACGACCAGGTTTTCAGTATCTATTATGCGATCAACCGCTATGGAGAACATGGCTTTTTCTTCCAGGTAGCGACCCCCTTTGACAGGTGGTAAATCATGAACAGGAATCAGGGATCGATCCAGTCGCCCTCACTTTTCACCAGCTTAATTAATGCTTCCAGGGCCTCTTTTTCGGGGATGTTCCGGATCCGGGCCCCTCTGCCCTTATAGATGCTTACCCGGCCCGGCCCGGCTCCCACATACCCGTAGTCAGCATCGGCCATTTCACCAGGCCCATTGACAATACAGCCCATCACCCCGATCTTCAGGGTGGTAAGATGGGAAGTGGCACTACGAATCTCTTTTAATCTGGTAAGGATATCGAAATGGGTGCGTCCACAGGAGGGACAGGCAATGTATTCCGTTTTGGTGATTCGGGCACCTGCTGCCTGTAAGATATTCAGCAGGGTTTCGTTGATCTGTGATGGCGTAAAATGCGGATTCTCCACCCAAATACCATCCAGTAGTCCATCAACCAACAGGGCTCCCAGCTCTCCGGCCAATTCTAGTTGAAATCGATCTGATCCAGAGGTATTGGAATTGTGTTTAAATAGGATGGGTGCGCCTTTATTGGCAGCACAGAAGCGATTCAGGCGGGACTTAAGTTCCGGGATGCTCGCCTTGCCTTTTTCCAACAACAATATTTTATGGTCTGATTCAAGTATTTGTGGCTCCTTTTCCCATACATCGTATGGAACCGTTAAACCATTAAGATCAGCGGGTTTCATATCAGCGGCCGGATCGGGAGGTTCGGGCGAAACAATTTTTACCCTGCCTCCTTTACCCAATCCGGATACTGAAAGTGCTTTTCTTCTCAAAAAACTGAAAGGATCCCAGGCAAGCCCCTGAAAGGGATGGTAAGGCAATGCATGTGGTTTCTGAAAAAGAGAAACAATCTGAGAAGCGACCGGTAACTCCATTTCAGGGGGCTCGGTAAGCGAGACGCGTATGGTATCACCCAGGGACTCAAGAAGCAGCGGGGCCATTCCAACAGCAGATTTGATTCTCCCTTCAGGACCATCACCGGCTTCGGTAACCCCCAGGTGCAGAGGGAAGGCCATTTCCTCCTTGCTCATCTGGTGTGCCAGCAGGCGCACCGATTGAACCATCACTCTTGGATTGCTGGATTTCATGGATACAACCACCTTATTAAAGGACTCTGCTTTACAGATACGTAAAAAGCTCATTGCCGATTCCACCATTCCTTCAGGGCTATCTCCAAACTGTTCCAGAATGGATTCGTCCAGAGAGCCGTGGTTTACCCCGATACGAATGGCTGTTCCCTCTTCCCGGCATTTATTTAGCAATTCAGGTAGCAGTTCATCCACCGTTCCGCCCTTCAGATAATTTCCGGGATTAATTCTAATCTTATCGCAAATTCCAGCCGCTTCCAGGGCCAGTCCCGGTTTAAAATGGATATCAGCCACCACCGGTACCTGGTACCCTTCCATATGTAGTTGTTCCCGTATCTTCTCCAGGTTCTCCACCTCCCGCTTTCCCTGGGTGGTGAGCCTGACCAGCTCTGCCCCCGCTTCAATCATCCGGACACACTGATCTACAGAAGCTTGTACTTCATTGGTGTCGGTACTGGTCATGGATTGGATTCTGACAGGATGGTCGCCTCCAAGGAGGAGAGAGCCAATGGCAATGGGGTGTGCGCGGTAAGGTTTCATTCCACTAATTAATTTCCCAGACAGCCCCGTCTTTCCGGTCCTTTATTGTGATTCCCAGATTAGTCAGTTCGTTTCGGATACGATCTGCAGTTTCAAAGTCGCGGTTTGATTTTGCAGCGGTTCTAAGTTGCAGGATCATTTCTATTAGATCGCCTGTAATCTCGCTCGCTTTTCCGGAAGTTTCCGGTAGCTGCAAACCCAGTACGGAGAAGGCCCAGGAATGATACAGGCTAACTAGCTTTTCAAGGTCTTCCGTGGTGATAGTTTCCTTTCCTTCCGCAAGCTTGTTGATCTGTGTTATGCCGCTTAAGAGATGCCCCATCAGCATGGCGGTGTTCATATCATCCTCCATGGCTTTGGTACAGCGATCTGCCAGAGCTTTAACATCCATAGTGCTTTTGTCCGATACTTGAATGCCAGCCAGTGTTGCAACAGCATTCAATAGTCGGTTTAATCCTTTTTCAGAAGCTTGAAGTGCTTCATTGGAGAAATCAAGCGTACTTCGATAGTGAGCTTGAAGGATGAAGAAGCGAATTACCATGGGGCCATAAGCCTGTTCCAGCATAAGGTGCTTGCCCTCAAAGAGCTCATCAAGGGTGATGAAGTTGCCCAGGGAACGACCCATTTTCTGACCATTTATCGTGATCATATTGTTGTGCATCCAATAGCGTACAGAGGGCTTGCCATAACCAGCCACATTCTGTGCAATTTCGCATTCGTGGTGGGGAAATAAAAGGTCCATGCCTCCTCCATGAATATCAAACTGCTTACCCAGATATTTGGTGCTCATGGCCGAACACTCCAGATGCCAGCCGGGATATCCTTCACTCCATTTGGAAGACCATCGCATGATATGGGCAGGATCGGCTTTTTTCCAAAGGGAGAAATCCACTGGATTTCTCTTTTCCGATTGCCCATCAAGGCTTCGTGTGTTGGACAGAAGATCCTCTACCTTCCGGCCAGAGAGCTGGCCATAGGGATGCTTTGCATTATATGCGTTTACATCAAAGTATACGGAACCATTTACCTCATATGCATAACCGGCCTCCATGATAAGCTCAATCAGTTCCTGTTGCTCAATGATATGTCCGCTTGCCCTGGGTTCAATGCTGGGATCAAGCACGTTGAGAGCATGCATGTTAAGCCGATAGCGGTTCATATAGTACTGTACCACTTCCATGGGCTCGAGAGACTCCAGTTGAGCCTTCTTCTGAATCTTATCCTCCCCCTCATCTGCATCATTTTCCAGGTGCCCTACATCTGTAATATTGCGCACATATCTCACCTTATATTCAAGGGAAAGGAGATATCTGTAAAGCACATCGAAAGTGATGGCCTGACGCGCATGACCCAGATGGGCATCACCATAAACGGTAGGACCACAGGCATAGAGACCAACAAACGGTGGCTTGATGGGTTCAAAGCGCTCCTTCTTTCGTGTCAGGGTATTATAAACATATAGATTGTTGGTCATAACTATTGTTGGATAGTCTGTATGATGAAACAAAATTAGTAAATTTAAACTGTACCGGAAATGGAGATATTATGGGAAAGAGCAAAAGGCCAAGTAAGGATAAATTCTCTCGAGAACAGGCCACCGCGTTGATAATGGGGGAGTTTGGAAGAAATCCCAAACAGATTTATAACTATAAGCAGATTTCGAAACTACTTTTCATTACAGATAAACAGCGCAGGGCCATTGTTAACAGAACCCTGGATGAGCTGGTGGCAAAAAAACAGCTGGAGCAGCTTGAGCCGGGAAGATACCGCCTTTTGAGCAGGGCCGGATATAAGACCGGAACGCTTGATATGACCCAGCATGGATATGCTTTCCTGGTGTCTGAAGGTTCGGACGATGATGTATTTATTGCCAGGAACAACCTGAAGAATGCCCTGGATGGCGACCTGGTTAAAGTATTTGTCTATCCGGCACGTAAGCAGCGAAGCCGTTCCGAGGGCGAGGTGGTAGAGATTTTGGAGCGGGCACGTGACACTTTTGTAGGAACTGTTGAGATCTCACGTAACTATGCTTTCCTGCTTCCCGACAGCCGTAAAATGCCCTTTGATATCTTTATTCCTCTGGAGAAACTGAAGGGAGTGGAGCATGGACAGAAAGCCATAGCCCGAATTATTGACTGGCCCGCAAAAGTAAAAAACCCATTTGGTGAGATTGTCGATATCCTGGGTTATCCCGGGGAGAATGATACGGAGATGCACTCCATCCTGGCTGAATTTGGGCTTCCCATTAAGTTTGCCCCAGAGGTAGAAGCCTATG
This sequence comes from Bacteroidota bacterium, assembly GCA_003648635.1. Lineage (GTDB taxonomy): Bacteria > Bacteroidota > Bacteroidia > Bacteroidales. The sequence goes on from QMPQ01000014.1 coordinate 31,255, forward strand.
CCGAGAAGATTCCCGATGGTATCACTGCTGCGGAAATTAAAAACAGAAGAGACTTCCGGAAGATACCCACATTTACCATTGACCCAGCCGACGCCAAGGATTTTGATGATGCGCTCTCACTGCAGTCCCTGGATGGAGGATTGTGGGAGGTAGGGGTGCATATTGCCGATGTTTCGCACTATGTGAGGACCAAAACTATTCTCGATACCGAGGCTTATGACCGGGCAACATCCGTATACCTGGTCGACCGAGTGGTTCCCATGCTTCCCGAGAAACTATCCAATGGGGTATGTTCGCTTCGCCCCAATGAAGATAAGCTC